>JAJZIE010000141.1 GCA_021810725.1 Bacillota bacterium
GGGTAGGTGTAGATCCGCCGGGTCATGCCCTCGAGCCCGAGCAGGTACTGGGGGAAGAATGTCACCCAGAAGCCGATCAGGAAGAACCAGAAGGCCCACTTGCCCTGCCGCTCGTTCAAGGTGTAGCCGAACATCTTCGGCCACCAGTAGTAGAGGCCGGAGAACAGCCCGAACACGACGCCCCCGATCAGGACGTTGTGGAAGTGCGCGACGAGGAAGTAGCTGTTGTGGAACTGGTAGTCGCCGGGGACGACGGCGAGCATGACGCCGGTGGCGCCGCCGACCACGAACGTGGGGATGAACGCGAGCTGCCAGAGCATCGCGCAGGTCATGCGGATACGCCCTCCCCACATCGTGAAGATCCAGTTGAAGACCTTTACGCCGGTCGGGATGGCGATCAGCATCGTGGAGATGCCGAAGAACGCGTTGACGGCGGCCCCTGCGCCCATGGTGAAGAAGTGGTGCACCCAGACGCCATAGCTCAAGAGGCTGATGGCGATCATGGACCCGACCATCGCCGGGTAGCCGAAGAGAGCCTTGCCCGAGAACGTGGCCACCACCTCCGAGAAGATGCCGAAGGCGGGCAGGACCAGGATGTAGACCTCCGGGTGCCCCCAGATCCAGAAGAGGTTCACATACATCATCGGCATGCCCGCATGGGCGATGGTGAAGAAGCTCGAGCCGAACAGCCTGTCCAGCATGGTGAGCGCGAGCGCCACCGTGAGCGCGGGGAACGCGAAGATGATCAGGGACGACGTGATCAAGGCGGACCAGGCGAAGAGCGGCATCCGCATCAGCGTCATGCCCGGCGCGCGCAGGCGCAGGATGGTGACGAGGAAGTTGATTCCCGTCGCGATCGTGCCGATGCCCGAGATTTGCAGCGCGAGGAGGTAGTAGTTCTCGCCGACGCCCGGGTTGAAGCGCAGCTCGGTGAGCGGCGCGTAGGCTGTCCAGCCGGCGTTCGGCGATCCGCCGACGACGAAGGACATGTTGAAGAGCAGGAACGCGAAGGCGAAGAGCCAGAAGCTGATCGCGTTGAGCCGCGGGAAGGCGACATCGCGGGCACCGATCATCAGGGGGATCGCGATGTTGAAGAGCGCGAAGATGAACGGCATGGCCATGAAGAAGACCATGATCGTGCCGTGGGTCGTGAAGATCTCGTTGTAATGCTCCGCGCCGAGGAAGGTGTTCTGCGGCACGGCCAGCTGCGTGCGCAGGAGGAGGGCGTCGACTCCGCCGCGGAAGAGGCCGAGCATGGCGGCGACCAGGTACATGATGCCGATCTTCTTGTGGTCCACCGTCGTCAGCCACTCGCGCCAGAGCCAACCCCAGCGGTGCCCGCGGGTCAGGACCGCCGCGATCGCCACGACCGCGATCACGATGGAGGCATCGGCGCCCAGTTCCATCGGTCGCAGGACGGATGGGGGAAAGAGTTGCGCCATGAGGTGGGTCAACGCGTTCTCCCCTCCCTTGAAGTGTTGTGGGCGTCAGCGCGACACGTACATGCCTCCCTGCAGGGTGAAGCCGTGGCTCCTCCGCGGAAACGCGCCGCCCGGATAGGCGGAGAACGTCTGCCGCGGCGCTTCACCCACGGCGAGCAGGCCCTGGTATCCCGCCTTGGTCAAGGGAGGCGCCCGCCTGCGCACCTCCCCCGCCCAGCGGTCGAAGCGCGCCGGCGGTACGGCGTGGACCGTGAAGACCATGTGCGCAAATCCCACGCCCGAGAAGTTCGCGCTGCGCCCACTGAACACGCCGCTTCGCGCGGCCTCGAGATAGAGCGGCAGCACACGGCCCGGCATGGCGTACTCCATGCCGCCGAGCTGCGGCACCCAGAAGGTGTTCATGGGCGAATCGGCCGTAAGCTCGAAGAGCACCGGCGTGCCCGTCGGGATGTCGACGTAGTTCACCGTGGCGATGCGCTGGCGCGGGTAGAAGAACAGCCACTTGTAGTCGAGGGACGTGACGTCGATCACGATGTGGTGCCGCCCGGGGGGCAGACGGTCCAGAGCGAACGTCTGCGTTACGGTGGGTACCGCGAGGAAGGCGACAATGATCAGGGGCACCGCAAAGAGCCCCGCCTCGAGGCGACGGCTGCCATTCCACTGCGGCAGGTACTTTCCCCGGCCGCGCTCGCGGAAGCGCAGCACCGTCACCGCATACAGCACCAGCACAAACAGGATCACGACACCCATCGCGACGCCGGCCATCTCCATCAGGTGGAGTTCCTCGGCCGCTACGGGCCCGGCGGGGTGGAGCACGACATAGTGGCTGCCACAACCGGCGGTGACGAGCCCGGCTGCCACCAGAGCAATCCAGCGCGCCAGGCGCTTGCATAGCATGCGGCAGTCCGGCACATTACCACCCCACTTTGGTGCATTACTCACTTCCTTGCAGGCCCATACTCCACATCCGACCCGCAACTACGCCAATCACTATAGATATCGGCGTCCAACCAATGGATTCGTCCGCCGACACAGGTCCGCTTCCACACCATTGTAGAGTTCATGTCAGCTGAGGTCCCGGTCGCCGATCACACCACATTTTGTTATGCTGAGAATATAGGACGCTTATGTCACACCTTCGCCTCGCCTTTCGGCGCATGCTGGCACGCTGATCCCATTGGAGGTGAGCGCCTCGCACCGCCGTACACTGCACTGGCCGGCGTACGTGGCCGAGTTCATCGGTACCGCCCTGCTCGTCCTTCTGGGGCTCTCCGTCGTCATCTTCGACTTCGGCAGGGGCTCGCCGGCCGCCTTGCTGCTGCCGGCCCCCTTCCTGCGCCGCCTCGCGACCGGTTTCCTGTTCGGCGGCATCGGCGCCCTTCTGGCACTCAGTCCGATCGGCCGGATCTCGGGAGCGCACCTGGACCCCGTGCTCTCCTGGGCCTTCTGGGCAGCCGGCAGCCTATCGACGCTGGACGCCGCCTGCTACACGCTCGCGCAGTTCCTGGGTGCCACCTTGGCAGGACTCACGCTGCGGCCGATCTGGGGCGCCTTCGGTGGCACGGTGCTCTTTGGCGCAACCGTCCCATCCGCCGCCGGCCCATGGCTTGCGGTCTTCGGCGAGGTGTTGGCGACCTTCGCCCTCGTCGGCGGAATCCTCTGGTTCGTGGGCCATCAAAGGCTGCGAACCTTCACACCGGCCCTCATGCCGCCGCTCGTCGCCTTGCTCGTCGCGCTCGAGGCTCCCTGGAGCGGCACGTCGATGAATCCTGCCCGCTCGTTCGGTCCTGCCCTGCCCGCCCACACGCTCGGCGTCCTCTGGGTCTACCTGCTCGGCCCGCTACTGGGCGCCGCCCTCGCCGCGGTGGTGTTCGCCCGGCCGGAGCGCACCCATGTCGCCAAGCTCGCGCACCATGCCCACGACCCGCGGGGTCGCTTCCATGGCGGCGCGGCCGGAAGTCCGGCGGCGCGCCTGCGGCGGGCGGCGGGAGCGCTTGCGCGCTCGGCGGGATCGCGTTAGCAGCTGAAGGAGGAGTGTTGCGTGGATCTGCCCTCGGTCACGAACAGCCCGTACGGCGATGAGCCCGCGATCGTCCTGCGGGCGGCGCCCTACGAGGCGTGGGTCCTGCCCGGCATCGGCGGCCATGTCGTCGCCCTGCGCGACCGTGCAAGCGGGCTTGGGCTTCTTCGCGAACCGCTCGACGAGATGTCCGGGGATCTCACCGCCTACCGCCTGGATCCGATCCCCTACGGCATCCCGCTGCTCTTCCCGCCCAATCGGATCGAGGACGGCACCTTCACGGCCGCCGGCGTAACCTACCGTTTCCCGATCAACGAACCGAAGCTCCACAACCGCCTGCATGGGCTCTTCGCGCACGCCCGATGGGATGTGGCCGAGCGGGGCTCGAACGACGGGGAAGCCGTTTTGCGCCTGCGGCACAGCCTGCGCGAGGCGGACGAGGAGTTCGCCTGGTTCCCGCACCTCCTGACGCTGGAGCTCGACTACCGCCTGTCGCGGCAGGGGCTCGCCTGGACGGTGCGGGTGACGAACGACGGGCATGGGCCCATGCCGCTGCTGCTTGGCTTCCATACGGCCCTGCGGACCCCCACGGGAGCCGACGGCGAGGCGGAGCGCTGCGAGCTCTCCATGAACATCGGCGACAAGTGGGAGCTCTCCCCTCGCAAGCTTCCGACCGGACGGACCATCGCGCGCGACGACATGGAAGAGGCCATCGCCTCCGGGCATGGCAACCCCTACGCCCACGCGATCGACGCCCTCTTCAGCGCGGTGCCGGTCGGTGGCCCCAACGTCTGCCGCCTCCGCCTGCCCACCCTCGGCCTGGACGTCGTCTATGAGACCGACCCGAAGTTCCGGGCCTGGATGCTCTGGAATCGCGACGCCAAGAGCCACTTCTTCTGCCCGGAACCGATGACGTGTCTCGTGAACGCGCCGAACCTCGACCTCCCCTGGCAGCTGAGCGGCATGCAGCTGCTGCCCGAAGGCGCCTCCTTTACAGCCTCGAGCCGTCTCAAGGCCGTGCCGGTCCGCCCTTAGATGAGAGCAGCGTTGGAGTCTTGGCGCGGTCCGCCCAGGAAAGAGGGACCGGCCTCGACTCGCCGAACCACTGAGCCAGGGATCGCGCCGCGACGCGACTTGGGCGCAACCCGGCACAACTTGTCGAACATCCTGCAGGATCCGCGCGGCGCACAGCGAACACTGGGGTTCGAACCGCACGCGTGATTGACAACGCCGATGCTCTATGGTGTATTTAATACTTTGTGCGGTTTCATGGCATCCTTGTACCAGTCTGCGGTGACCGATCGTCTCTTGCCACGCCGCTGACATGCACCGCGGCAGGCCCGACGGCTTGCGACCTCCCGGTGACAGGCACGAGCGTGGCTTCAGATCGTCCACCAGGCGTAGCCGCCTACCTCGCCCCAATGGCATGAAGGCAGTGATGCACCCATGGATCAGAGACCATTCCCGGATCTGCCCGACCTCTCGCCCGACGAGGGCCACGAGGCCGAGCTCGAACGTCATGCCCTGAGCGAGCACGAAGGTGACGAGGCCGACAACGGACTCGACGAGCTGCCGCTGCCTGAGGGTGAAGGCGAGGACGAGGCCCACGACGAGCCCGACGCCGAGAATCTCGACGAGCAGCTGGATCTCAGTGTGCCCGACGGCATCGCGCTCGACGATCCGGTGCGCATGTACCTCAAGGAGATCGGGCGCGTCCCTCTGCTGAACGCCCAGCAGGAAGTCGAGCTGGCGCAGCGCATCGAGCAGGGAGACGAGTCGGCCGCCAAGCAGCTGGCCGAGGCGAACCTGCGCCTCGTCGTGAGCATCGCCCGCCGCTACGTCGGCCGCGGCATGCACTTCCTGGACCTGATTCAGGAGGGCAACCTCGGCCTCATGAAGGCGGTCGAGAAGTTCGACTACCGCAAGGGCTTCAAGTTCTCCACCTATGCCACCTGGTGGATCCGCCAGGCGATCTCGCGCGCCATCGCCGACCAGGCGCGGACGATCCGCATCCCGGTGCACATGGTGGAGACGATCAACCGGCTCGTGCGCACCCAGCGCCAACTGCTCCAGGACCTCGGACGCGAGCCGACGGCCGAGGAGATCGCGGACGAGATGGACGTATCGGCCGACCGGGTGCGCGAGATCATGAAGGTCGCCCAGGAGCCCGTATCTCTCGAGACGCCGATCGGTGACGAAGGAGACTCGCATCTTGCGGACTTCATCGAGGACGAGGACGCGGAGTCTCCGGCCGACGCCGCAAGCTACCTCCTGCTGCGCGAGCAGATCGGCGAGGTGCTGGCGACGATGACGCCACGCGAGCAGAAGGTGCTCGAGCTGCGCTTCGGCCTCGAGGACGGGCGGGCCCGCACCCTCGAGGAAGTGGGACACGCGTTCGGCGTCACGCGCGAGCGCATCCGCCAGATCGAGGCGAAGGCGCTCCGCAAGCTGCGCCACCCGAGCCGCGCCAAGCAGCTCAAGGACTTCCTCGAGTAGGGGACAGACGCCGGCCGGGGCCTTTGATCAGGCCCCGGCCTTGTGTCGTTTCTTAGGGGTCGCCGCAAGACGCCGTACTAAACCTTCTGCATCAAAGCCTCGCAAAGCCGCTCAAGCCAAAGGTCCGCGAGATCCTCCTGCTGCGCCTCGACCATGACCCGCACCACGGGTTCGGTGCCCGATGGACGCACCAGCACGCGCCCGGCGTCGCCCAGGGACGCTTCGGCGGACGCCAGGGCCTCAAGATACGGCAGGGAGGCCAGGGCCTGGTCACGGTCCAACACCCGTACGCTGCGCAGGCGCTGGGGGTAATGCGGTATCCGCCGACGGAAGTCCGCAAGGCGCACACCCGTCTCCTCCAGCGCCGACAGCAGCAGGATGCCGGTCGCGAGACCATCTCCCGTCGTGCTGGCGCGGCGGTAGATGATGTGCCCGGACTGCTCGCCACCCAAGAGGATGTTCTCCTTGCGCATCGCCTCGATGACGTAGCGGTCGCCGACGCGGGTGACGGACGTGCCGATCCCTTCCTGCGCCAGGAAGTCGCGCACACCGCCATTCGACATCACCGTGAGCGCCACCCTGCGAGGCTCGAGTTCGCCCCGCTGCCCGAGCCACGTGGCCAGCAGCGCCAGGACGACGTCGCCGTCGCAGATCTCGCCTTCCTCGTCGATCGCGATCAGGCGA
>JAJZIE010000142.1 GCA_021810725.1 Bacillota bacterium
AGGGCGCGACCGTCGGCATCGGCGAGGTGCTGGGCACCATCGCCGAAGGCGCGGCGGCGGCCGCCACCGCGGCACCCCCCGCAGCCACACCTGCCCCGGCGGCGGAAGAACCGGCCGCCGCGGCCGGCCCCACATCGCCCGAGGTGCGCCGAACCGCGCAGGACCTGCGGGTCGATCTGCGAGAGGTCACCGGCACCGGGCCACGCGGCCGCGTGACGCGCGAGGACGTCGAGCGTACGGCGGCGAGACTCGCCACCGCGCCCGAGGCGGTGATTCCGCCGGCGCCCGCGGCTGCCGCGCCGGCGCCCGCGCCCAAGGCGCCGACACCGCCCGCTCCTGCTCCCGCGTCCGCGCCTGCCGCCGCGGACGTGTTCGCGACCGCCGGCCGCGAGGAGCGCCAGCGCATGTCGCGCCGGCGTCTCACCATCGCGCGCCGGCTGGTCGAGGCGCAGCACGGGGCCGCGATGCTGACCACCTTCAACGAGGTGGACCTCTCCGCTGTCATGGCGGTGCGCCACGAGCGGCGCGACGCCTTCAAGGAGAAGCACGGCGTTTCGCTCGGGCTGATGTCCTTCTTCACCAAGGCGACCGTGAGCGCCCTCAAGACCTATCCGCATCTCAACGCGGAGATCCAGGGCGACGAGATCGTCCTGAAGCGCTACTACGACATCGGCATCGCGGTATCCACCGACGAAGGTCTGGTCGTGCCCGTGGTGCGGGACGCCGACCGCCTGAACTTCGCCGGCATCGAGCAGGCGATCGCCGAGCTCGCCGCGAAGGCGAGAAGCGGTGCTCTGACGCTCGAGGACCTGCGGGGCGGCACGTTCACCATCACCAACGGCGGCGTCTTCGGCTCGCTCCTTTCGACGCCGATCCTCAATGCGCCGCAGGTCGGAATCCTGGGCATGCACGGCATCCAGGAACGTCCCATCGCCGTGCACGGCGAGGTGCAGATCCGGCCGATGATGTACATTGCCCTTTCCTATGACCACCGCATTGTCGACGGATCGGTCTCGGTGCGCTTCCTGCGGCATATCAAGGAGCTCCTGGAGGATCCGACGCAGCTGCTGCTCGAGGGCTGAGCGAGGCGACGCGGCTGCGGCGGCCTGCGACGGCAGGCCGCCGCAGCTTGCGTAGGAGGCTGTCGATACGGCAGGGCAGAGTCCGGGCGATGGGACGGGGCGTACGGCCGAGCGGCTGAGCTGGCTCGGCTACGCAGTGATCGGACTGATGGCGACCGCGTACGGCTCCGCCCTGCCCGAGCTTGTCCACCAGCTGCGGGCGAGCTATGGCGAGTTGTCGCTGCTGTTTGCGATGCAGTCGCTCGGGAACACGGTGACCTATTTCTACGCGAACCACCTGGTCGACCGCCAGGGCACCCGCAAGGTGCTCCTGCTCGGTTTCTGGCTCTTCGTCATCTCGACCGGACTCCTGCCGATCATCCCGAGCTTTGCGACCTGGGTCCTGCTGGCGTTCGTGGCCGGTGTCGCCTTTGCCCTCGTGGACGTCGGCGGCTCGCGCCTTGTTTCGGACCTCTATCGCGGCCAGCAGGCGCAGGCCTTCAATCGACTGAACCTCTGGTTCGGCGTCGGTGCCATCTCGGCGCCGCTGACGGTAGGGCTGCTCAACGGCACCGGCATGCCGGTGGCGCTGGTTTTCGGCCTGGCCGCGGGACTGGCGCTGGTCGGCGCTGTCGGCATGCTGACACTTCGCGAACTGCCCGGCGAGCCGGCGCAGCCCGGTGACGGACTGCGCGGCAACTTCGAACTCTGGCGCAAGGCGGGTTGGCTCCGTACCCTGACATGGCTCGTCTTTCTCTATGTCGCGGCCGAGAGCGGCTTCTCGGCATGGGTTGCCGCGTTCGTCCACGTCCGCTCGGGTCTGCCGGACGCGCTCGCCTCTCTCTACCCCGCGGCCTATCAGTTCGGTCTGACGGTGGTTCGGATCCTGATCGGTCCCCGTCTCCCCTTCCTGCGCCTCGAGCGCGTCCTGCTGGTGGGCGGGGCGGCGGCGGTGGGAGCGAGCGGCATCGTCGTCGCCTTCGGCCATCTGCCGCTCGTCGTGCTGGTCGGCGCCGCCCTGACCGGCGCCTGCCTGGGGCCGGCGTTCCCCATTGTGCTCACCGTGGCGGGACGCGAGGCACCGCGCCGCGAGGGCCAGGCCTTCTTCTTCATCTTCACGTCGCTGGCCGTGGCGGCGCTTTTGGTGCCCTGGGCGGAGGGGCAGATCTTCGGGCAGGTGCCGGAACTGGCGATGGCGGTCACCTCCTTTCTGGCGGCGGGCATGGCGCTCGCGGCTGCCCGCCTTGGCCTGCAGACAGCCGCCCTGCCCCCGGACGTGTCCCGCGAGGCTTGAGGCCCGGCATGGTGCCACCCCAGAATTTGCCTAAAAGGCAGGATCGTGCCGCTCTTGGGCGAACACCCGCACCGTGGGGATCGGCGAAGGCGGTGAGCCTGATGACGTGGCAGGTGGAGCTTCGCCAGGAAGCCTACTGGTGGCGCCGACAGGTGGTCGGCGTCGAGCAGCCGGTGGACCTGCTCGGTGGACATCGCAGCACCTACGTGAACCTCGACAACGCCGGGACGACGCCCATGCTTCACAGTGTGCGGGAGGCTCTACGGCAGGCGGAGGAGACGTACGCGAGCCCGCATCCCAGCGCCGGATATCGGGCCAGACGCTCCTTGGAACTCTACGAGCAGGCCCGCGCCGAAGTGCTGCGGTTCGTCGGCGCCATGGACGGGACGCGCGTCGCCCTGTTCACGAAGAGCGCCACCGAAGCGGTGAACAAGCTTGCGGCCGAGTTTCCGTTCGCGCCGAACGATGTCGTCGTGCTCAGCGAGATGGAACATCATGCGAACCTTCTGCCATGGCGCGGCCGGGCGAAGCTCGTGTACCTGCCGGTGGACGTCGAGGGTCGGCTGGATGTGGACGCCCTGCCGAGGCTCCTGGAGCGCCACCGCGGACATGTGCGGCTGGTGGCGCTCGCGGGGGCCTCGAACGTCACCGGCTACGTAAGCGACGTGCACCTGGCCGCCGAGATCGCGCACCGCTACGGCGCCAGGATCTTCGTCGACGCGGCGCAGCTCGCGGGTCACCGGACGATCGACATGGGCGATGCAGACAGCCCGAGAGCAATAGATTTTCTTTCTCTCAGCGGCTACAAGCTGTACGCTCCTTACGGCGTCGGCGCCTTGATCGGACCGAAGGAGTTCTTCCGTGGCGGCGCTCCCGATCTCAAAGGGGGCGGGGCGATCCGGTTCGTCAGCCTTGAGGACGTGCTCTGGAACGAGCCGCCGGCTCGCGAGGAGGCGGGTTCGCGGAACGTCTTCGGCGCCGTGGCGTTGGCCGCGGCGCTGCGCACCATGCAAGCCATCGGCATGGACCGCGTCGCCGCACGGGAGGAGCAGCTGCTGGCCTATGCCTTGGACAGGATAGAGGAGGTTCCGGGCGTCGAGGTGCTGGGCAGCGCCAGCCGTGAAGAGCGGCTTGGCGTCGTCGCGTTCCAGATCCACGGCGTGCCGTCGCGGCTCGTCGCGGCAGTGCTCGGTTGGGAGTGGGGCATCGGAGCAGGCGCTGGATGCTTCTGCGCGAGTCCCTACCTGATGCGCCTCCTCGGCCTGAGTCGGCAGGAGATCGAGCGCCTGCGGGAGCGCCTGCTGGACGGGGCGCGCGACGAGCTGCCGGCCGCGGTGCGCGTGAGTCTTGGCCTCTATAATGTGGAGCAGGAGATCGACCGGTTGCATGAAGCGATCCGTGCGATCCGCCTGGGCGAGATCAAGGGCCGCTACGCGCTGCAGCCGGCCACGGGGGAATACCTGCTGGATGCCACCGACGACATTGGCCGTACCCTGTAGGGGAAGGCGTTTGGGCCGTCCGGTGATGGGGGACAGGACATGAAACCATTGCAGACGCTGCGCGAGCAGGTACCGCTCGCGCCTCTCACGACGATCCAGCTCGGAGGTCCCGCGCGTTACTTTGCGGCCGTCCGCACCGTGGGGGAGCTCGCTGAGGCGCTGGCCTGGGCCGACGGGCAGGGCCTGCCGGTGCAGCTGCTGGGTGGAGGCAGCAACACGGTGTTCGCGGACGAGGGGTTTGCTGGAATGGTGCTGCAGATGGCCGCGCGCGGCTTCACCTTCAGGGAGAGCCGCGGGGACGTCCTCTGCGTGGCCAGGGCCGGCACGGAGTGGGACGACCTGGTGGCGGCGGCCACGGCGCGAGGGCTTGGCGGCATCGAGTGCCTCTCCGGCATCCCCGGCAGCGTCGGGGCGACACCGGTCCAGAATGTCGGCGCCTATGGCCAGGAAGTGGCGGAGCGCCTGCTCTGGGTGCGGGTCTTCGAGCGGGAGACCGGAAAGGTGCGAAAGATCCAAGGCGAGAGATGCGACTTCGGCTATCGCCAGAGCCGCTTCAAGGGCCCGGACCGCGACCGCTTCGTCATTCTCAGCGTCGCCCTTCGCCTGTCGCCGGACGCCTCCCCGCACCTCGGCTACCGGGAGGTTGCGGAGCGCGCGGCGAGCCTCGGGGTCGACAGGCTGGCGCCGGGCGAGGCTCTGACGGCGGTGCGGCGCATCGTGCTCGAGCTCCGCCGGGGCAAGTCGATGCTGCGCGACCCCGAAGACGAGAACGCGCGCTCTGTGGGATCCTTTTTCCTCAATCCCGTGCTGTCTCGGCAAGCCTTCGCCGCCTTGGGCGAGCGCCTGGGCCCCATGGCCGACGCGGCCCCGGTCTACCCGGCGCCGGACGGCGTCAAGGTCTCGGCGGCCTGGCTGATCGGCGCCGCCGGCTTCCACCGCGGCCAGCGCCAGGGCGGCGTCGGCATTTCGGAACGCCACACGCTGGCGCTGGTCAACCGGGGCGGCAGCACCAGGGACCTGCTCGGCCTCGCCGAGGAGATCCGCCGCGGCGTCTGGGAGCGATTCGGGGTGCAACTGCAGCCTGAGCCGGTCATCGTGCCGTTCGATCCGCGCAGGGCGATCCCCTGAATGCCCATGGAGCAGCACGGCCGCCGTCCCCGAGGGGATCGGCGGCCTTCGTCATGACGGGCGTATGCCAAGAGGCGTCTCTCAACTGAGGTGCAACGATCGACCCAGCATCAGGAGGACGCCGGAGACGCCGAGCACGAAGAGAAACGTCAGCAGCAAGGCGTTTTGCAGCACGTACGATCGCCGGATCGCTCGCAAGTCCACTCACCTCGGTAGCTCTGTTGCCTTCGAACTGAGCCAAGCATAGGCCCTCAACTTAAAGGCAGTCTGAAGCTCATCTGAGAATCTCATCAGAGTGCGCGGCGCGCCATGACAGCATTTCGGCCTCGAGCCGCCGCACCGCTGCGACTTCCGCCTCGCGCCGGGCCTCGGACCAGCCCAGCAGACGCCCCATCTCGTCGGCGTCGGCCTTGAGATGCTGCAGGGCGAAGTCGCCGCCGAACAGCAGGCGGTCGGTGCGGCGGCGGTAGACGTCCACCAGGTGCATAGCGAACTCCTCGGCCACGGCGAAGCGCAGGATGGCGCGATCGAGGCTGAAGCGGAGGGTGCCTGGGCCGACGCCAAGCTGCAGCACGGTGGCCGCCTCGTCGCCATAGGGGCCGAGGCGCTCCCGCAGATCCGCCATGCGGACGCCCGCGCGGCGCGCGGCCTGGCGCCAGACGTCTTCGGACATCGCCTCGCCCTGCGCCCCCGGCAGCGGCGACCTGCTCGCCGCCGCGGAGCCGGCGCTCTGCGTCCCCGGGTAGATGCGATCCACGATGCGCTCGGCCATCGCGCGGAAGGCGGTGAGCTTGCCGCCGACCACGACGTGCATGCCGTCGCGCACCTCGACAAGGCGGTCCTCGCGCGACACCCGGCTCGCGCTGCGGCTGCGGCCGGGCCGCGCCAACGGACGGACGCCGCGCCAGGCGCCGATCACGTCGTGCTGACCGAGACGTGCCTCCGGGAAGGTGCGGTCGGCGGCCGCAAGGATGTACTCCGCCTCCGCGGCGGGCACGGTCGAGCCGTCCAGCTCCTCCGTGAGGATGTCGGTCGTGCCGATGTAGGACTCCGTACCGTACGGCACCGCGAACATCATGCGGCCGTCCGGTCCTCGCATGACCCAAGCGGCGTCCAGGGGCAGGCGACCGCTGCGCAGGGCCAGATGCGTTCCCGCGCTGCGCCGGACGAGCGGCGCGCGACCATCCTCGAGCAGCCCGAGCACCTCGTCCGTCCATGGCCCCGCGGCGAGCAGCAGCCGCCTGGCGCGCACGACGAACGTCTCACCGCTCTCCTCGTCGCGGCAGGTCAGGTGGTGGAGATCGCCCTCCCGCGCGAAGGCGCGCGCCGGAGCGTAGTTCAGCAGCACGGCGCCCCGGGCGGACGCGTCGCGCAGCACGCTCAGGGTGAGTCTCGCGTCGTCGGTGCGCGCGTCGAGGTAGCGGGCGCCGCCCTTCAGGCCATCGCGGCGCAGGAGCGGCATGGCCTCGAGGAGATCGTGCGCCCCAAGGCGCAGATCGATGTCCTCCCGGGAGGCTCCGCTCAGGCGGCCGTAGAGGGCGACACCGCTGCGCACGAGCCACAGGGGGTCGGGATCGCCGCGGTAGATCGGAAAGTAGAAGGGGAGGCCCTGAACGAGGTGCGGCGCCATGACGTGGCG
>JAJZIE010000143.1 GCA_021810725.1 Bacillota bacterium
GGGAACACCTTGCTCAGCAGGATCATCTTCCCGCCGATCGAGGCCTCCTTCTCCACCACCAGCACCTTGTACCCCATGTCCCCCAGCTTGAGGGCCGACTCCATGCCGCCGATGCCGCTGCCGACCCCGAGTGCGTCGTAGTCCATGGCTATTCCTTCCTGACGGGACCAAGTTCGGTCAAGGTCTGGCTGAACTCGTGCATGTACCTGGTGAACGGCTCCGCGCAGACGGAGCAGATGGCGGCCATCTGCAACCGGGCGGGCGAGATGCCGCGCTCCTTCAGTTCCTTCTGCGCCGTCTCGAACATGTGCGCCGAGCGTTCCGCGCAGTCGCGCAGGTAAGCGCATTCCTCCCCGTCGGAGGCGATGAACACGCCGTCGAATCCCTGCTCGAGCGCGTGCACGATCCATTCCGGCATGATGGCGCTGGTGCAGGGAAGCGCGATCGTCGTGACGGTCGGCGGGTAATGCATGTGCGCCGAGCCCGCCAGGTCGATGCCCGGGTCGGAGATGTTGTTGGTGGACAGCACGAGGATTCTCGGACTGAACGCGTGCGCGTCTTCCCTGACGGACACCTGCTGTTGCACTGCCATGGCCTTAGTGAAGCCTCCTGACGAAGAGCTTGACGTAGCCGCGCCCTTCGACAATGCCCAGGAATTCGTGGCCCATCTTCTCGGTCCAAAGAGGAAGGTCTCTCTCGGTGCGGCTGTCGGCCGTCAGGACCGCCACGATCTCCCCGACCCTGGCGCCGACGATGCCCTGCTTGGCCAGCAGCATCGATCCGCTGCAGCAGCCGCGCGTATCGATGATCTTGTGGGATTGCAGCATCCAGAACTGAGTCGTCGGCATCGCTACCGCTCCTCCCTGCGCGCCTAGGCGTTGCCGTTCCGCAAGTCACTCTACGTCCGGCGGCCGCCGGGGCCTAGAGACCTTACGGTGCCGCTCGCGGCACCAGGCGTTCCGGTAAATCACCGTTGACTTGCGTCGGCCTATGTGAACGGAATAGGCGCATCTGAGCCGCGTGCAGGGGGATTCCCGCCTGCACGCCCCCAGGTCGGCCCAGTTCATCCGTTGCACGCAGCGCTGCGCAAGGCGACCCACCGCGCTGTGCAGGCAGCTCCGTGAGCGCCCCGCGGGCAGAGGGACCGGACAAGCCACCCATCGAAGCCACGTAAACGAACACCGCCGCTTCACTTGCGCCAACGCATGCGGAGCGGCCGCCAGAAAACCATCGATGGATCAATTACGGAGCTCCAAATCCGCGCAAAGCCAACGGTATGCGCCCGCAGAGCGGTCCAGGTTGTCCTATGGGCCATTTGTCATGGTTTTGGTGCAATGGTCCCAGACACCGCGAGCGAAAGTCGTCCTCGAAATACCGCATTCCGCTCTGGAGGCCAGTTGCTGGCTTCAAGCAACCGCGGTTCAAAGAAACGGGCGGGCAACGTCCCTGCGACCGGAGCTTATGCCGAGAGGCCGCCGAAGCGAGGTCGTCCGACACGTCATTCGCGATCGCGACCGCCGGGGCGCGGAATGAGGGCGGCCCCTGGTCCGCACTGGGGACAGCGAGGGGCACGCGCCATCGCACGGCTGCCGCGCCGGCCCGCCCGTCGCCACCCCCGCATTGGCGGTCAGGTCTGGCGCACCGCCTGACCGTGGGCGGATCGGCGGACGAGCGGCGCTTCCCTTCCCCTGATGTGGTCCGCCTCGCGTTGGCGGGTGTCAGTGCACGGGCGCCATGGCCAGGGCGTAGCGGACGGCGCGGTAGCCTAGTGCCAACACGGCGTAACGGTTCCCTCCGACCGAGAATACGGCCTCCGACGGTGCGTCCTGCCCGGCCGCGAAGACAGCGACACCGTCCCGGCCAGGGAGCTTCGCATGCAAATACGCCGTTGCCTGCTGGGCGGCGACCTTGACGGGGCTGCCCCATTCGGCTGTTAGCCATGGCCCCACCCAGAAAGTCCAGCCGCCTTCCTGCCATGTCACGGCCGCAGTGGCGCTGTGGCCGGCGCCGCCGACGAACGTCGTGCCGAGGATGCCGTGGCCGAGTTCGACCTCGCCTTGCGCCGCGCCCGGGATCGGCGCGAGCCCCGGCAGCGGGATCCATTGCGAGAGATCGAGGTGGCCCATGGGACCCGTGCCGAGGACCGTCATCAGCAGTTCCGCGTTGCCGAACTGCGCCTTCGGCGAATTGAACGGCAGCGCAGCCTTCGGACCATAACCAAACGTGACGGAATACCCGGTCCTCGTCACCTGATAGTTGGCGTCGATCGATGCCTGCGCGGCGCCCTGCCCCACCGAGCGCGGCAGATAAACCGGGATCGGCGCGCCGGAGAGCCGGCGGGCGAGTTCCCTTCGAGCCACGGGGTAGGTACGCGAGGCTGCCGTCACCCGCTGGCCTTGCCGCGTCGATCGTTGCGGCTGCGCGGTCTCGGAGCGCACCATCGCCGCGACCACCAGGAGCGCGACCAGTGTCGCGACGCCGCCGAGCAGCCACTTGCGTCCCCCGGGCGGTCGACGCGTGGCGCTCGTCAGCTGGCGTGCCATCGCGTCGAGATTCGGAGCGACGCCGGCACGATCCAGCACCTGCGGCAGGTCCCGCAGGATCTCGTCGATGCTTCCCCTCATCCTTCTCGCTCCTCCTCGAGCAGGTGGCTCAGCACTCTGCGCGCCCTCGTCAGGCGGCTGCGCACCGTGCCGTCCGGCACGCCCAGCATCCGCGCCGCCTCGCGCGTGGGCCTGTCCTCGTAATAGACGAGCACGATCACCTCGCGGAGCTCGGCTGGCAGTTCCAGAATGGCCCGGACCACGTCCCTCTCCTCGTACAGCCGGGACGGATCGGCGGCCAGGTCGGCCGGGCCATCCGGCAGTTCCTCCACCGGATGGCGCGCCCGCTCGCGCAGCATGTTGCGCGAGGCGTTCAGGGTGGCCCGTGCCAGCCAGGCGCCTGGGTTCCGTATTCCGCCGAGATGCCTGTAGGCTGCGATAAACACGTTCTGCATGACATCCTCGGCCATCGCGGCACTGCCGGTGTAGACGTAGGCCTGCTGGTAGACGCTCCGCGCGTGGGACTCCATCAGGCTCTCGAGCGTCGTCGTCGTTGTCGCCACCTCCGCACCTATATAGAACCCACCACGGCGCGAAATGTTCACGCGGATCGCGAGATACACGCCCGCGGATCCTATGTCTCCAGTCGTTTGGGCCGTTCCGGGTTTGAACAGTTCACTTGAAACCAGCGCGAATCTACTCTAACCTTACCGGCTTGGAAAGGTTGGTTGGGATTGGTGAGGCAGCCAAAGCGTTAGGTGTCGCTCACGACACTCCCCTGAAACCTACCCTTTACCCACATCTGCCCTAGGGTGAGCAGCGATCCAGGCGGCCGTGAAGATCTCAAGGCGCTGAAAGCCGCGCCAGAGGACCTTAACGCCGGGCATGCCGTCGTTCTTGCGGGCTAGGAAGCCGCCGAGGCGAGCCAGCCAGATGACGGCCATGGAGAGTGTGGGCGGTTCGGTGGGCATGTCCTTGCCGTTGGCGAAGGCCTTGCGGTAGATGGCGAGGTAGAGACCTTTCCACTCAGCTTCGGTGAAGACCAAGGTGGCTGGCGCATCCGGGTTATCGCGAGCGACGTAGGTGAGGTAGAGCACTCGCCACGCCACGATACAGTAGGTGGCGATGGCGTTCTCGAGCCGGCGCAGCGTTTCAAGCTGCAGTTTCTCGACTAGGCAGCCGGACTTCAGGGTGTAGTGGAACCGCTCGATGCGCCAGCGGTAGGAGTACCAGCGCACCACCGCGGCCGCCTGCTCCACCGTTTCGGCCTGCAACGTGGTGAGCAGCACCCAGCCAACGGGCGTCTCGCCATCCGGCGGAGCGATCTCCGATGCGGAGACCACAGTCATGCGGATGGGCTCGGCTCCGTGCAGATCCACCGGTGGCCGTAGCTGCACCGCCTGGGCGTGCAAGGCGAGTGTAACGTGACGCTCGGGGTGATCATGGCCACGAGGTACGTCCGCCTCCATCGTGCCGAGCAGCGGCGCCTGCTTTAGCGCCGCGGCAAGATCCGGCCAGCCTTCGGCGAGCTTGCGGTTGTGCGTGGCGCGCACCAGCACGTCGGCGCCCACCGCCCGCGCCTCCGCGAACACCGCGAAGAAGTCGCTCTCCCGATCGCCGATGACGATTACACGCGTGTCCTCCGGTACGATCGCGCGTACGTCGTGCACCGTCTCGACCCAGCGGCGGCTCTCCTTTTCGGCCGGTTCCGCGCCTTCGCTGTCCCGGGCCCAGAATCGCGCCGTCAGCAGGCCGAGCGGCACGCCGTTGACATCCATCGCCAGCGCCGAATGCAGGAAGAAACCCCGGCTGTTCGTCGGCCCGATCGGCCCCAAGCCCTGCGTCGCCTGCAACGAGTTGAAGCTCATCGCCGACGTGTCCTGCGCCGCAAGCACAATCTTCTGCCCTCGGATCCGCTCCACCGTCGCCTTGCGGTGCGACAACAGGATGCGATCCGTATACACGCGGGCATTGTTGAAGAAGCGATAGATCCCCTTGGCCTCGCCCCAAGACTCTGTCGCCTGCACCACAGAGCCCTTCGGATGCTCCGCCAGAGCCGACACGACTTTGACGAACCGCTGCGACAGCCGCGCATCACCAAACTCAGCCCGCCCGCACTCATGCACCGCCCACGTCACATCGCTGATCGCGGACCCCTCCCTGACCTCCTCTCTTCGACATGCGAGCTGGCAGTTCCTTGCTCCTAGTTCGTGCTTAACCTGTTAACTCATGACAGCGAAAATGTGGGTAAAGGGTAGCCCTGAAACCCCCCCGGGCGTGCCGAAGGCACACAAAACCAAGGGCAGCGCCAGTGCATTTTTGCGACTGCCCGGGACGGGGCGCAATAGTACAGGTTGTGGATCAGGCGGGCTTCTTGAGCATCACCTCGTAGCCGAGGGCTTCGATGCGGCGGGCGAGGCGCCGAGCGACGGCCTCCTTGTTCTGCCGATCGAAGAAGTTGGGACCGAGGTCCTGGTACGGGACGCCACGCAGCAGGATGTGGTAGGCGATCACGAGGATCGTGTGGGCGACGGCGAAGGCAGCCCTCTTGGGACCACGGCGGTGGGCGAGGCGATGGTATTGGGCGCTGAGGTAGGTATCTCGCTTCTTGATGGCGGCCCAGGCGGCCTGGACGAGACCGGCGCGTAGCCAGGAGCTGCCCTTGCGGGTCCTGCTCTTCCGGCGCTTGCCGCCGCTCTCGTTCTGGCCGGGGGCGAACCCGGCCCAGGAGACGAGATGCCCCGCAGTCGGGAAGTGGGTCATGTCCGTGCCGATCTCGGCCAGGAGCAGCTCGGCCGTCTGTGGGCCGACGCCAGGGATGGTCTGCAGGAGGTTGAGCTGCTCCTCATAAGGGCGGAGCTGACGCTCCACCTCGGCATCGAGTCGCTCGATCCGCTTGTCTAGGTCCTTGATGCGGTCGAGCATCTCGGCGAGCAGAAAACGCTGGTGCGGCCCGACGAGGCCGACGAGCGCTTCCTTGAGCTGCTCCTCCTTCTCCTTGAGGCGACCGAGCGCGAGACCTGCCAGCTGCTCCGGATCCTCGATGCCGCTGATCATCGCGGCGATAATGCGCCGGCCCGAGACGCCGGCGACGTCCGTCGCCACTGAGGCCAGCTTGATGTTGGCGGTCTCGAGGATCTTCTGCACCCGCTGGACTTCGCGCGTCCGCTCTTCCACCAGGGACTTGCGGTAGCGCAACAGGTCCCGCTGCTCGCGCTGCTCCTTCGAGGGGATGAAGCTCCCCCGCACCAGGCCGTAGCGCAGCAGTTCACCGAGCCACTCCGCGTCCGACACGTCGGTCTTGCGCCCTGGCACCTTCTTGACGTGGGCGGCGTTCACCACGAGCAGGTTGAACCGGCCGTCCTCTTCGAGAACGTTGTACACGGGACGCCAGTAGACCCCCGTTCCCTCCATCACCACGTCCGTCACGCCCATGTCGGTGAGCCACTCCATGAGCGCCCTCAGCTCCCGCGTGTACGTGCCAAACGTACGCGTCTCGCGCGTCTGCGGCGTACGCACTGCCGCCACCACGCTCTTCTTGTGTACGTCCAGCCCGCAACCCCGCGGCACCACGACCTCCACCGCTGCCATCCTCCCCTGCATGCGTGTCGTGGGCGAGGCGGCTGCATATCAGGAAGAGACTCCCCTGCGTACTGAGGTGGCGGTCCTCCACCTCGCAACATACCGTGGTGCCTCGCAGCCGCCGGAATCAGTCTCAGATACGGGCTTGATAGCACCAGACAGAACCCGACCTCCGTGCACCCACGCGCAGCGCAAGTTCGACGAACTCTACCAAGTTTCATCCTCCGTGGTGCCCGAAAGGGCATGGGGGTCTCAGATGGTAGGAAGCGCAGGGCAAGCTGATACCCGAACACACGGCCGGGAAGCATCTCCGGTATGATCTGGCCAAACTCAAGCCGGAGATGTACCGC
>JAJZIE010000004.1 GCA_021810725.1 Bacillota bacterium
TGCGAAGGCGCGGTCTCGGTCGTGGCGATCGCGTGGCCATTCTCGCGAAGAACGGCATGGCCCACGTCGACCTCCTCCTGCTCTCCGGCTACGGCGGCCTGACGGTGGTGCCGCTCAATTGGCGGCTTCCCCTGCAGGAACTCCTGCCGCTCACCAGCGCCGCTGGTGTCCGGCAGCTCCTCTATGGCCCTGAGTTCCAGGGAACCGCCAGGTCCCTCGCCGCCGCCGGAGGTTTTGACACCTTGCCCCTCGGCGACGGCGGGGCGGCCTACGAGGCGGCGCTCGCAGACGCCACTCCCGCCTCGCCGCAGCCCGCCAGCGACGGCGACGTCGCGATGCTGCTCTTCACCGGCGGCACGACGGGTATCGCCAAAGGGGTGCGGATCACGCACCGCCAGATCTTCTGGAACGCCGTCAACACGGTGACGAGCTGGGAGCTCTCCGCCCGCGACTGCGCTCCCGTCTTCACGCCCTTCTACCACACCGGCGGCTACCACGTGCTCCTGACGCCGCTTTACCACGCCGGGGGGCAGAGCCTGATCGCGGAGTCGTTCAGCCCCGCCCTGGCGCGCCAGGCTGTGCGCGAGCATGGCGTCACCGTCCTGTTCCTCGTTCCGACCATGTTCCAGAGCCTGATCGAGCAGGGCCTCGAGGCCGAGGACATGGCGAGCGTCCGCTTCGCCATCTCGGGCGGAGCCGCTTGCCCGCCCTGGGTGGAAGAGCGCTTCGGGGCGCTCGGCGTGCGATTCAAGCAGGGCTACGGCCTGACGGAGGTGGGGCCGAACTGCTTCTCCCTCAGCCTCGAGGAGGCGAGGACGCACCCGGGTTCGGTCGGGGTACCCGTCTACCACCTCGAGCTTCGCATCGTCGGCGACGACGGCAAGGAGGTGGCGCCCGGCGAACCCGGCGAGCTCTGGCTGCGCGGCCCGACGGTGGCCGACGGCTACGAGGGCCGTCCCGAGGAGACCGCCGCGACCTTCGACGCCAAGGGCTTCTGCCACACGGGCGACCTCGCGACGCAGGACTCTGCGGGCTTCGTGCGCATCGTCGGCCGCAAGAAGGAGATGTTCATCTCCGGCGGCGAGAACGTCTACCCGATCGAGGTGGAGAACGCGCTCTACGCGCACCCCGCCGTGGCGTTGGCGGCCGTGGCCGGCGTGCCCCACCCGCACTGGGGCGAGGTCGGGATCGCCTGGGTGCAGCTGCGGGAGGGCCTGAACGCTTCCGCGGAGGATCTTCTCAGCTTCCTCGGTGAGCGGCTCGCGCGCTACAAGCTGCCGAAGCAGCTCCGCATCCTGCCCAGCCTGCCACTCACGGCGGCTGGCAAGGTGGCGAAGGAGGAGTTGAGGCGCCAATACCTTAGCGAAGGCGCCAACGAGGAAGGGATGTAAGCCGCATGTCCGAAGAGACGGTGCCGGTCCGCACGATCGCAGCGCCCGACGGCCTTCCCCTCGCCCTGCACGATCTGGGCGGGGAGGGGCACCCAGCGCTGCTCCTGCACGGTATCACCGCCAACGCGCGGTCGCTCGACGCGATCCGCGACGATCTCGGGGACCGCCTTCACCTCTACGCCCTGGACTTTCGCGGCCGTGGCCTGAGCGGTTCACCCGCGGCCGGCGCCACGATCCCGGAGCACTCCGCCGACACGTTGGCCGCCGTCTCGGCGCTGGGCGGGCCGGTCCACCTGATCGGCCATTCGCTCGGGGCCCTCGTCGCTCTCTACCTGACCGCCGCTCGGCCGGACCTCGTCGGCCGTCTCGTCCTGATCGACGCGGCGGGCGACGTGCCGGCCGCCAACCTCGAGGCGATCGGGCCCTCGCTTAGCCGTCTCGAAACGGAGTACCCGGACTTTCCGTCCTACGAGGCGACGTTCCGCCAGGCGCCGCACCTCAGCCCCTGGAACGAGTACGTGGCGGCGTTTGTCCGACTCGACGCCCTGGCGTTGCCGACCGGACGCGTGCGCTCGCGCATCTCTCCGGCGCAGATCCGCGACGAGCTGGTGCGCAACGCGCAGCTCCCCACCTTGCGGACCGCGCAGGAGCGGATCGCCCGCCCGACCCTGATCCTGAGAGCCGCACAGCCCGTGTTCCCCAGTCTGCCGCCCGTTTTCGACAGGCTCAGCTGTCTCGAGGCGCACAGTGCGATTCGCGAGAGCCTGCTGATCGAGGTGCCCAATCGACACCACTACTCGATCGGCCTGCAGCCGAGCGAGCTGCGGCGCAGCGCCTTGCGCGACTTCCTGACCGCCTAGCCGCCTTTGCGGGCCCGATCAGGCTCTGGGACGGCTGGCCCGCGAATTGCCCACCTTTGTGCCCTTGACTGCTACATGGCCAGGAAGTGAAGTGAACTCGTGGCTGTCGACAGCTCGTGCGGCCACAGGGGGGCATTTCGCCATTGTCCTATCATGATCTCGTCCCGCTCGACCCGGCGGTTGCCGACGACCGATCACAGATCGATGATGCCGTAGAATTCGTGCGTGGCCGGCTCGGCCGGCGCTATCCGCTGATCATAGGCGAACGCGAAGACCCGGGCCGCGATGTCCTGGTTTCCCACGATCCCGCCGATCCCGCGTCGGTGATCGGCGAGGTGGCGATCGGCGACGCACAGACGGCCGACCAGGCCGTCCGTACCGCCGCCGCCATGGCTCCCGGCTGGTCCAGGGTGCCGCCGGAGGAACGCGCCACTCTCCTTCTGCGCGTGGCGGATGAACTCCGACGCCGTCGCCTGGAGCTCGTGGCGTGGATGGCCTTCGAGACCGGCAAGAGCTTCCCTGAAGCGGACGGCGAGATGGTGGAAACGATCCGCCACCTGCACTGGATCGCCGACCAGCTCACCAGCGTGCGACCTGTGCGCTGGGCCTCGCTGCAGACCGATTTCGTCGTCGAGGAGAACGACCGACCGCTTGGCGTCGGCGTTGCCCTGACGCCGTTCAGCTTCCCGGTGGCCCTGCCGGTGGGCATCGCCGCCGCGGCCATCGGCGCGGGCAACACCCTGGTCCTGAAGCCGAGCCGCGTTGCCCCGATCACCGCCATCGAGGCCTTGGCGGCGTTCCGCGCGGCCGGGCTGCCACCTGGTGTGCTCAACATTGTCGTGGGCGATGGCGACGGGCTGCGCGAGGCGCTGGTCGGCCATGCCCTGACGCGGTTCGTGGCCTTCGTCGGCTCGCGGCGCGGCGGCGCGGCGGTGCAGGCCCAGGCGGCCGTCTGGCAGATGGAGCAGGAACAGGCGCGGCACGTCATCGCGCGGACGGACGGCAAGGCGGCGACGCTCGTCACCGCCAGCGCCGATCTCGACTGGGCCGCACGGGAAGTGGTGCGCTCCGCGTTCGCCTTCCAAGGTCAGAAGTGCACCTCGACGGCGCACCTTGTGCTGGTGGACGAGATCCACGACGAGTTCGTCGACCGCCTGCTCGCCGAAGTGGACCGCTTCTGCGAGGACCGCGGACCTGCGGCTTCGGGCCACCGCTACGGGCCAATGATCAGCGCCGCGGCACTCGGAAGGGTGCGGGAGTACGCCCAGGACGCGGCGAGCTACGGCATGGTTCTGCGCCATGGCGACCATGGCGGACCTGGCCACTTCATCGGCCCTGTCGTCGTGGACGACGTCTACACGGACACGCCGCTCGCGCGCGAGGAGATCTTTGGGCCGTTCCTCTCCATCGTGCGCGCGGGAACGCTCGAACACGCCATCGACGTCACGAGCGGGGCAGGAACTGCGCCTGCGGCGGCAGCGTTCACCCGTGACGCCCAAGAGGCCGCGCGCATCCGCGAGCGTCTGCAGACCCGCACGCTCTACCTGAACGCCGCCTCCACCGGACCGCTCGCCGGCGTCCGGCCGCCCACGGCCGATGGACAGAACCACCACGAACCCGATGACCCCGCCGCTTTCCGCGAGACGCGCACCATCATGGAGCGCTACTCGTTTCCCCGTTGAAACCGTAGGCTGCGCCTTCAGCCGCCATAGCGTCTGAGCTCCTGAAAGACCGCGGTGGTCTCGCTGCCGACATACCACGTGAAAACCGTGCCGACGCGGTACGCCTTCGCGAGGCGCAAAACCGCCGCGGTGCTTTTCGCGTCCTCGAAGGCAACGTAGTGCCTACGGCCGGAGTTGTCCCGGTAGGTGTAGTAGGGCTGCGACGCGGCCGTGTCCCACCTGGGCTGGACCGCCCCGTGCCGCCTCAGCCACCGGACCACCTGCCGCAGCGTGAGGCTCACGCTCGGATAGGGGCTCTTAGTCAGCCAGTCGTAGGCGTAGGCCGGCAGACCGAGTTGCAGTTTCGCGCGCGGAATGGTGACGGTCGCGTACTGAAGCACATGTTTCACCCATCCGAGCGGAGCGATCGGGCCCGGAGGGCCTCCCTGGTAGGAGTAGTCGTAGGCCATGACCAGCACCGCATCCACGTTGCGGGCGATCGGACCGTAATCGTAGCCGCGGTTCCACGGCTTTTGCGCGTCGCGGTAGGTTTCCGCCGGGACAGTGACGCTCAAGGTCTTGTGCGCGGCCAGCAGCGCGGCATGTAGTTGCCCGAGGAACGCGACGAAGCTCTGGGCGTCCCCCGGCCCGCCATTCTCGAAGTCCATGTCGATCCCGTCGAACGGCGTCCCCGCCACGAGATGCACCAGCTGTGCGATCACCCTGCGCTGATCGCCGGGGTGGGTCAGGAGCGTATGCAGCATCGCGGCGTCGAAGTTCGACCCGGGATCGTTGGCCACGCAGATCTGGCTCGTCAGATGGTGGCGCCGTACAAAACCGACGACCCACGCGGGAATCCTGTTGACCACGCGATCCGGCTCCACCAGCGTCGCGGTGTCGAAATAGACCTGTCCATAGCTCGCGTAGTCCTTGCGCCATGTGCGCTGAGAGCTGCCGCCGTCCCAAAAGACGACGAAGCCGGCAACGTGACGACCTGCCTTGGCGGCCGCAGGCCGGGCGGGCGCAGCCGTCAGGGTGAGCGCCAGCGCGGCGATGGCGCATAGGGAGCGTCGGAGTACAGCGCGGCTGATGACCCGGCCCCCCCACCCCACTTGCGTGCGCGAAAACTTCCTCCATCCAGGCCATCGCACCTGCCGGCCTGGTCTCTTCTGCGAAAAGTCGGAACGGCGCAAGTCGGACATCTCGTGCGGAGCGTGTCCGACATGGATGAACTTTCAGTGTGGGTCAGGCGGGAGAACTTGATCGGCAGAGCCTGTGTGTGCCACGAAGGTCACCCGCCTGGCTGAAGGAGGCGGCTGCCCCACCCGCAGGGCAACAACACAAGAGGCGCGTTCCCCGCGTCGCCGCAGGGCCGCGCCTCGCTCCATTCGCGGATCTAGGGTTCTTCGGAGCACCGGCAGCGTTCGATGTCCGCCCCCACCGACGCAAGCTTCTCCTCGAGCCGGTAGTAGCCGCGGTCCAGGTGGTAGGCGTCGCTGATATCCGATGCGCCTTCCGCGCTCAGCGCCGCGATGACCAGGGCCGCCGCGGCGCGCAGGTCCGACGCGCGCAGGCTGGCTCCCGTCAGGCGAGGCGTCCCGGTGACCAGCGCCGTACGGCCTTCGATCTTGATGTCCGCGCCCATGCGGCGCAGTTCAGGCACCTGCATGTAACGATTCTCGAATACGGTTTCCGTCATGACCGACGTTCCCTTGGCACGGATGAGGGCTGCCATCAGAGGAGCCTGCAGGTCTGTTGGAAAGCCGGGGTACGGCATCGTCTTGACATCGATCGCCTGCAGGGTCCCGCCGCTGCTGACGCGCACGTAGTCGCCCGCGTCCTCGAGCACGGCTCCCGCTTCGCGCAACTTGGCCAGGAGCGGCTTGAGGTGCTCTGAGACGATCGGTCCGACCGTCACGTCGCCGCCGGTCGCGGCACCTGCGATCAGGTAGGTGCCGGCCTCGATCCGGTCCGGGATGACCTGGTACGTGGTGCCGTGCATGTGGCTTTGCCCGCGCACCCTGAGCTCCGGGGTGCCCGCGCCGCGCACCTCGCCGCCGATCGCGTTGATGAAGTTCGCGAGATCCACCACTTCGGGCTCTTGGGCCGCGTTCTCGATCACGGTCCAGCCGTCCGCCAGGGATGCTGCCATCAGAAGGTTCTCCGTGGCGCCCACGCTGGGGAAGTCTAGGTAGATGTTCGCGCCATGCAGCCGCGGCGCGCGGAACTCGATGTAGCCGTTCCCGGATTCGACATCGGCGCCCAGGGCCTGCAGTCCCTTGAGGTGCAGGTCGATCGGGCGTGAGCCGATGGCGCAGCCGCCAGGCAGGGGCACGCGCGCGACACCGAAGCGCGCAAGCAGCGGGCCCGCGATCAGGAACGAGGCGCGCATGCGCCGCACGAGATGTTCAGGCGCCGCGAACGGATCGATGTCCCGGGCTTCGATCGTGAGGCTGCGACCGTCGCGCTCCGCCCCTACCCCGATCGACACCAGTACGCGGCGAAGGGTGTCCACATCGTGCAGCCAAGGGATGCCCGGCAGAGTGACGGGCTCCGCGGTCAGAAGAGCCGCGGCCATGACGGGCAGCGTGGCGTTCTTCGAAGCCTCGACCTGGATCTCGCCGCGCAGCGGCTGTCCGCCGCGCACCACGATCTCCGGCAGCTGGCCGACCTGACGAACTTCCGTGTCTCTATCGCTCATGCCTTGTGGCTCCTTCTTGCGCGGGGCAGCCGGTTCACGGTTCCGAGCCCGGGATGGTCGGTGTCGCGAGGACCGCCGTCGCACCGTGCGCACTATCGTACGTGATCTGCACGGCGAGGTTCATGGCGATTCCGCCGATCGCTACGCTGGGCTTGCGGCCAGGCATGTCCGCCAGGGCGAGAAGCCCTTGCGGTCCGTGCACAAGTCCCCGCTGGATGGCCCCGACCTGACGCAGGGCCCTGCGCACGGCCGCCGCGGACGGCCTGCGCCGCAGCGACGTGAACACCGTGACCTGCTCCTGCCGGGGTCCACAAGGCGGCGTCGAACTCGCTTGCAGCGCACCGCCGATATCCTTCGCAGCGACCTTCACACCCTTGGCACAGACGAGCGTCAGGCCTGTGCTCTGGGGCATATAGGCGATTCGGGCGAACCGGGTGCCCTCTTGGGCTTCGAAGACCTCGCCATTGCCCAGTGGCGCCTCGCGCCATGCGGCACCGGGAAAGATCTCCTGCTCAAGAATTCGCACGGGAGGTCGCTTTTTGACGGTAGACGACGAGAAAATTTCCACTTGCGCGGTGGCGGTACCTGCGCCGAGGCTCTGCGCCAGGGGCCAGAGCGCGCTTGCGCTCGAAGCGTGACCGAGTGGCGCGGCACTCGACATAACCATGACGCCAACGGAGGACATAAGCAATGGCAAGGCGCGCATTCCGGACCCTCCCGGAAACGAGCCTTGCCATCATCCGCCAGCCCTATACGGAAGCGGTCTTCCTCGACTCCTCCGCGACCTGCAGCCGCACCAGGGCCCGCTGCAGGGCAAGTTGGGCACGTACCGTGTCGACATCTTCGGCGTGTTCCCTGAGGCGCTCCTCCGCACGCTCCTTGGCGGCCTCGGCGCGGGCCACGTCGATCTCCTCGGGGCGTTCCGCGGTGCGCGCCAGGATCGTCACCTGGTCGCCGCGGACCTCAAGGAATCCTCCCGTGACCGCGTAGCGCGCACGCCCGTTCGGCGTGCGGATTTCGAGCACCGACGGCCGCACCGCCGTCACGAGCGGGATGTGGTGGGGCAGGATGCCGAGATCGCCGTCCGCGCCGCGGACGAGAACCATCTCGGCCTCCGTCGTCACGAGTTCCCGCTCCGGCGTCACGACCGAAACCGGGACGGTGCTGGCCATACTAGAGGCTCCTTCCCCGCTCGACCGCCTCGTCGATCGTGCCGACGTAGCGGAACGCCTGCTCCGGGAGGTCGTCGTGACGGCCCTCGAGGATCTCCTTGAAGCCGCGCACGGTCTCCTTGATCGGGACGTACTTGCCGGGGACGCCCGTGAACTGCTCCGCGACGAAGTTCGGCTGCGAGAGGAAGTTCTGGATCTTGCGCGCGCGGGCCACCGTCACCTTGTCGTCCTCGGAGAGCTCGTCCATACCGAGGATTGCGATGATGTCCTGCAGTTCCTTGTAGCGCTGCAGCACCGCCTGGACGCCACGAGCCACCTGGTAGTGCTCGTCGCCGACGATGCGCGGGTCCAGGATGCGGGAGGTCGAGGCGAGCGGGTCCATGGCCGGGTAGAGGCCGCGGGCCGCGATCGCGCGGTCGAGGTTGGTCGTCGCGTCGAGGTGGGCGAACGTCGTGGCGGGAGCCGGGTCCGTGTAGTCGTCGGCCGGCACGTAGATCGCCTGGATCGACGTGACGGAACCGCGCTTCGTGGACGTGATGCGCTCCTGCAGCTGACCGACGTCGGTCGCCAGCACCGGCTGGTAGCCCACGGCGGACGGCATGCGGCCGAGCAGGGCGGACACCTCGGAGCCGGCCTGGATGAAGCGGAAGATGTTGTCGATGAACAGCAGCACGTCGCGGTTCTCGACGTCGCGGAAGTACTCCGCCATCGTGAGACCCGTCAGGCCGACGCGCATTCTGGCGCCAGGCGGCTCGTTCATCTGGCCGTACACCATGGCGGTCTTCGAGATGACGCCGGACTCCTTCATTTCGTTCCAGAGGTCGTTGCCCTCGCGGGTGCGCTCACCGACGCCGGAGAAGACCGAGATGCCGCCGTGCTCCGTCGCGATGTTGTGGATGAGCTCCATGATCAGAACCGTCTTGCCTACGCCGGCGCCGCCGAAGAGGCCGATCTTGCCGCCCTTCGGGTACGGGGCGAGGAGGTCGACGACCTTGAGGCCGGTCTCGAGAACTTCGGTCGTGGAGGCCTGCTCCTCGATACCCGGCGCGTCGCGGTGGATCGGCAGGCGTTCCTTGGTCTGCACGGGGCCCAGCTTGTCGACGGGCTCTCCGAGGACATTGAAGACGCGTCCGAGTGTCTCGGGACCGACCGGAACCGAGATGGGGCCGTCGAGGTCCGTCACGTCGGCGCCGCGGACGAGTCCGTCCGTGGACGACATGGCGATGCAGGAAACGCGGTTGTCACCCAGGTGGTGGACGACCTCGGCCGTGAGCGTGAGCTTCTGCCCTTCCTTGGGCTCCGCGTCGATGCGCACGGCATTGTAGAGCCTGGGGAGCTCGCCGGCCGGGAACTCGACGTCCACGACCGGACCGATGACCCGGACGACCTTGCCGACTGCCACTTGGCCTTCCCTTCCCTTCGGAGGTTACTGGAGCGCGTTGGCGCCGCCGACGATCTCGGCGATCTCGTTGGTGATGGCCGCCTGACGCAGGCGGTTCAGGAGCAGCACGAGGTTACGGATGATCTCCTCGCTGTTGCGGGACGCGGAGTCCATCGCCGTCATGCGCGCGCCCCACTCGGAGGCCTTCGATTCCAGCAAGGCCCGATAGATCAGAGCGTAGAGGTAGTGCGGCACGAGCTCCGTGAGCACGGCCTCCGCATCCGGCTCGTAGATGTACTGCCGGCCGCCGCCGCCCTGCGGGCGCTCCACGGGCAGCAGCTGCTGCACCACGGGGCGCTGGGTCATGGCGGAGACGAACTGGGCGTAGACGAGGCGAACCTCGTCTACCTCGCCGTCCAGGAAGGCCCGGACGATGTCCTCGCCCAGGGCTTGCGCCTGGTAGTAGCGCGGGTAGTCGCCGATCCCGATGTATTCCTTGGCGATGTGGTGGCCCCGGTGGCGCAGGTAGTCCCGGCCCTTGCGGCCCACCGCGAAGAAGATCTCCTCGCCGCCCTTGCCGATCTCCTGCTGCAAGCGCCGCAGGATGTTCGCGTTGAACGGTCCGGAGAGGCCCCTGTCGCCCGTCACGACGACATAGCCCACCTTCCCGACGGGGCGCGGCCGGAGAAGCGGCATGCGCGAGGCGCTCGCGTCCTGGGCCACGGACCTGAGCGCATCCTCGATGCGCTCGGCGTACGGCCGCGCGGCCTGGGCGCTCTCCTGGGCGCGGCGCAGCTTCGCCGCCGCGACCATCTTCATCGCCTGGGTGATCTTGCGCGTATTCTCGACGCTGCGGATGCGGCGCCGGATGTCGCGCAGGCCCTGCGGCATGTCTGCCCCTCCTAGCCCTCGAAGACCTTGCGGAACTCCTCGACAGCCGCCTTGAGCTTCGCGTCGGTCTCGTCCGAAAGACGCTGCTCGTCGCGGATCGTCTTGAGGAGCCCACCCTCGGCGCGCAGGTGACTCAGAAGTCCCTGGGCGAAGGCGGCCACCTTGTCGAGCGCGATGTCGTCGATGTAGCCGTGGGTCCCGGCGTAAAGCAGTGCGACCTGCTCCTCGACCGGGTATGGCTTGTACTGCGGCTGCTTCAGAAGCTCGGTCATGTGCTGGCCGCGCGAGATCGCCTGCTGCGTCGACTTGTCGAGGTCCGAGCCGAACTGGGCGAACGCCTGCAGTTCGCGGAAGCTCGCGAGGTCGAGGCGCAGCACGCCGGTGACCTGCTTCATGGCCTTGATCTGCGCGTCGCCGCCGACGCGGGAGACCGAGATGCCGGCGTTCACCGCCGGGCGGACGCCGGCGAAGAAGAGGTCGCTCTCGAGGTAGATCTGGCCGTCGGTGATCGAGATGACGTTCGTCGGGATGTAGGCGGAGACGTCGCCCGCCTGCGTCTCAATGATCGGCAGGGCCGTCAGGCTGCCGCCGCCGAGCTCCTGGCTGAGCTTCGCGGCACGCTCGAGAAGGCGCGAGTGGAGGTAGAAGACGTCGCCCGGATAAGCCTCACGGCCCGGCGGGCGGCGCAGCAGCAGCGACATCGCGCGGTACGCGACGGCGTGCTTCGAGAGGTCGTCGTAGATGATCAGGGCGTGCTTGCCCCGGTACATGAAGTCCTCGCCCATGGCGCAGCCGGCGTACGGCGCGAGGTACTGCAGCGGCGCGGGCTCGGCCGCCGTCGCGGAGACGACGATCGAGTACTCCATGGCGCCGTACTCCTCGAGCGTACGGACGACGCTCGCCACGGTCGATGCCTTCTGGCCGATCGCGACGTAGATGCAGATCACGTCCTGGCCCTTCTGGTTCAGGATCGTGTCCACCGCCACCGCCGTCTTGCCGGTCGAGCGGTCGCCGATGATCAGCTCGCGCTGGCCGCGGCCGATCGGGATCATCGAGTCGATGGACAGAAGTCCGGTCTGCAGCGGCTCCGACACGTGCTGGCGGTCGACGACGCCAGGCGCCGGGGACTCCACCGGACGGAAGCGTTGGGCGTTGATCGCGCCCTTGCCGTCGAGCGGGTTGCCGAGGGCGTCGATCACGCGTCCGACCAGCTCGTCGCCGACCGGAACCTCGACGATGCGGCCCGTGCGGCGCACGAGCTCGCCCTCGCGCACCAGGGTGTCGTCACCCAGGAGCACGACACCGACGTTCTCCTCCTCAAGGTTGAGCGCCATGCCGCGCACGCCGCTCTCGAACTCCAGAAGCTCACCAGCCATCGCCGTGCGCAGGCCGTAGACGCGGCTGATGCCGTCGCCCACATTGAGGACGGTACCGACGTCCTCGACCGTGGCACGCGTATCGAACCCCTCGATCTCCTGCTTCAGGACCGAGGTGATCTCCTCGGGTCTGAGGTTCACGCCTGTCCCCCCAATTCACTCTCCGCAAGCAGCATGCGACTGATGCTCGTGAGTCTCGAGCGCACCGTATCATCCAGCAGCTGGTCACCTACGCGCACCCGGATGCCGCCCAGGAGGGCGGGATCGACGCGCACGGTGAGCCTGAGACGCCTCTGGAACCGCTGCTCGAGCACCTTTCCCAGGCGCTCGAGGTCCTCGTCGCCGAGGGGGAGGCTCGTCTCCACGATGGCTTCGGCTTCCCCTTCACGCTCGTCGGACATCCGGCAATATTCCTCGTAGATCGCTTGGATCTCCGATTCCCGCCTGCGCGCAAGCAGAAGGCGCAGAAAACTCTCCAGCACGGACGGCGCATCGGGCAGCAGGCGGCGGAACACGCGTTCCTTGTCGGCGGCCGCAATCCGCGGGTTCAAAATGGCCTGCCGCAAGGAGTCATTCTCGCGGTATGCCGCTATAAGGTCGGCGAAGGACCTGCGCACGTCCGCCCCGTCGCCGCCCTTGGCGCCGATGAGTGCCTGCGCGTAGCGCCGCGCGACCGCCGCGCTGCTCATGATCCTGATTCCGCCGTGCTCAGGAACTCCTCGACCAGCTTGCGCTGCCGCTCCTGGTCGAGCTCGCTCTCCAGGACGCGTCCGGCAATGCTGAGCGACAGCTCGGCCACTTCCTTGCGGATCTGGCGCAAAGCCTCGCGCTTCTCGCCCGCGATCTCCTCGCGCGCCATGGCGATCAGCCGCTCCGCCTCGCGGCGAGCCTCGGCGATCGTGTCCTGCGCCTGCACGTCGGCCGTGCGCTGCGCACGGTCGATCAAGGCATGCGCCTCCTGGCGGGCACCCTGCATCTGCGCCTCGAACTCTTCCTTCAGCTTCTGCGCTTCCTCACGGTCACGCCGAGCTTCCTCGATGTTGCGCTCGATGCGCTCGTGGCGCTCGCGCAGGATCTTCTCCATCGGGGGAAACCCGTACTTGTACATGAAAAAGAGGAAGATGAGGAAGGAGAGGATCTCGGCGACGATCGTTCCGGGATTGATCCCTAGCGCCGACACGTCGGTCTCCTTTCAGGAGTGGGCGCGAACCCGACCGGCTCGCGCCGTCTCCGCCACGAAAGTCCTGCTCAAGAGTGTCCCATCAGCATGAAGCCGAAGACCAGGGCGATGATCGGCATAGCCTCAACCAGTGCGAAGTAGATCCACGCGGTACCGGCCAGAAGGCTCTTGGATTCCGGCTGGCGCGCAACACCTTCGATAATGCGGCTGAAAAGGAGGCCGTCACCGATGCCCGCGCCGATGGCCGCGCCCGCGAACGCGATACCTGCGGCAACCGCCGCGATGGCAGCAGATGTCAGAGTCACCCACTCACCTCCCTTCCAGGATGCGCCGTCGCTCGGTCAGAACTAGTGTTCTCCCGCCGGCCTCATGCTCTGGCCGATGTAGGCGAGCGTGAGCACCATGAAGATGAACGACTGCATCACCGCGATGAACGTGTTGAAGCCCAGGACGCCGAGCTGCAGCAGGACCGAGATGATGAAGGTGAATCCGAACCACAGGCTGATCCCGGTCGGAATGAAGCTCGTGGCGAGGTTCATCAGGATGTCGCCCGCGAAGATGTTGCCGAAGAGTCGCAGGGCCAGGGTGCCGGGGTTCGTGAACTGCTCCATGATGAAGAGCGGCGTCAGACCCCACGGGCTCGCGAGGCTCTTGAGGTGGCCTCCGATCCTGCGGTAGTGCACGCCGTAGTAATGGATCAGCACAAAGACGATGAGGGCGAGGCCGAGCGGGACGTTGACGTCCGCGGCCGCCGCGTGGAAGAACGGGAACGGCAGAAGGCTGAAGACGTTGGCGACGAGCAGGTACATGATCTCGGCCACGAGCAGCCGGAAGATGCGGTTGCCCTGTTCATCGTTGAGGTCTTCCCTGACGTAGTTGCCCACAAAGTCAAAGGCGAATTCGACGAAGTTCTGGAGACCCCTCGGCTTCTCGACGCTGGCCTTGCGCGCCGCGAGCCGGAACATCAGGAACACGATGATCATCGACACCCAGGTAAAGATCATCGTGTCCGCGTTCACAATGTAGCCGAAGATATGCCACTGCCACTGCGGCTCCATGCGTCACCTCTGCTCCTTCACCGACAAGATCAGCACGACTGCCTCTACCAGCAAGAAGCCGCCGAGGAACGCGATATCCCCCGACGTCCCCACGAGGCGCCGCAGGATCAGCAGCACCAGAACCACGACCGCCATGCGCGCCAGCAGGTTGATCTGGAATCCCGGCATCTCCACAAGGGCCTCGCGGCGCAGCCAAAGCATCGCGAGGTTCGCAAAGCCCGTCGCCGTACCGGCGAAAAAACCGATGCTCCAGGCGTCGTGGGGCGCCAGGAACAACGCGACGGCCGCCGCGGCGATCACCAGGAGGCCGAATCCGACAGCGGCCCGACGCATGCACTACCCCTTCAGTGGTTGCTGCGCGGACCACCGGAGACCGCGTCAGCGAAAGCTAGATTGCGTGGCGAAGAGCCTTGACGCGCTCGCTGCATCCCAGCTCTGCTGGTTGGCGCTATCCGCCAGAAACCCGCCGATTTGGCGGGATTTCATGCGCGCAGCGCATCTCCTCCCATAGTATAAGAGATGCTGTGCCAAGTGACAAGGGAACGCTTAGGCAGATTGGCCGTAGAACGCGCCCTGCGGGCCAACGGGAATGGGCCGAGTGGGGTTTGGTTTCTATAGGAATGGAGCGGGCGCTTCGTTCACGTCTCCGAACCAATGGAGCACAGCCTGCCAGATGCGGTCGGACGCCTTGCCGTCGCCGAACGGATTGCGGGCCTGCGCCATCGCGCCCCAAGCCTGAGGATCGTCGTACAGCTCGAGCGCCGCCTGGAGGACATCCTCCTCGTCGTAGCCCACCATGCGCACAACTCCTGCGGCGATGGCCTCCGGGCGCTCCGACGTGTCGCGCAGGAGCAGGAGCGGCACGCCGAGCGCGGGGCACTCCTCCTGCAGACCGCCGGAATCTGTCAGGACGAGCTTGGCCCTTGACACCAGCTGCATGAACTCCGGATAGTCCAGGGGCTCGAGCAGATGGATGCGGGGATGGTCCGAGAGGATCTCCCGCACAGGTTCCTGGACGGCCGGATTCGGGTGCACGCTGAACGCCACCTGCACATCCCTTAGATCGGCGAACCGCCGGATGGCGCGGAATATCGCCCGGTGGCGCTCGCCGATGTTCTCCCTGCGGTGAGCTTCCACCACGACAAGGAACGGCGCCCTGGCCATCTCGCCAAGCTCGGGGCGCGTCCACCGCCGCTCGCGGCCTGTCATCAGGCGCACGGCGTCGATCACCGTATTGCCGGTGACAAAGATCTCGCCCGGGCAGGACTCGCGCTCGAGCGCGGCCCTGGCCACAGGCGTGGGCGCAAAGAGCAGGTCCGAGAGGCGGTCGGCAAGCTGGCGGTTCATCTCCTCGGGCCATGGGCTGTACTTGTCGCCGGATCTCAGTCCCGCCTCGACATGGCCCACGGAAATCTGGCGGTAGTATGCCGCGATGGCTGCGTAAAGCGTCGTCGACGTGTCGCCATGGACCAGCACAAGCTCGGGCTTCGCCCGGTCCAGCACGTCCTGCATGCCTTGCAGGACGCCTGTCGCGATCGACGTCAGGCTCTGGCTCTCCTGCATGATGTCGAGGTCATAGTCCGCTCTGAGATCGAAGTCGCGCAGCACCTTGTCCAGAAGCTCGCGATGCTGCGCCGTCACGGCCACCTGGCACTCTACGCCGTGGCGGGCAGCGGCCATCACGACCGGCGCCATCTTGATGGCCTCGGGCCTGGTGCCGAACACCGCTAGAACCCTGCGGGTCACCGCGCCACCCCGCGATCCTGAGACTGCGGAATCGGCGGTGCCTTGGCCTGCACCTCGAGCAGGCCCGAACGCATGCCCACGATCAGGAGGCCGAGCAGCAGGGCCGCCACCAGGGCGAAGCCGAGGCCGCGCGGCAGGAGAACGACAAGAACGGCTCCGAGGCCGCACGCCACAGCCACCGTGTAGAGCAGCAGCACGGCACGGCGCTGGGAAAGACCCCGGTTGATCAGCCGGTGATGCAGGTGCCCGCTGTCCGCCTGCCCGATGGGCTGATGGCTGCGAATGCGGCGCACGATGGCGAACGCGGTGTCGAAAAAGGGCAGGCCGAGCGCCAGGACCGGAACGCCGATGGCCAGCGCCGCCGCCTGCTTGTCGGTGCCGAGCACCGCCAGGGCCGCCAGCACATAGCCGAGGTACATGGCTCCGGTGTCGCCGAGGAAGATGTTCGCCGGCGCAAAATTGTCGCGCAGGAAGCCGATCGTCGCGCCCGCGATGGCGGCGCTGAGCACCGCGCTCACGATGTCGCCGCGGTGCAGGGACACGACGAGCATCGCCAGGGACGCGATCGCCGTGATGCCCGACGCGAGACCGTCCAGGCCATCCGCGAGGTTGACCATGTTCTCGACCGCCACGACCCAGACGACCGTCAGGACGTAGCCGATCGTTCCCGTGAAGAGGATGCCGCCGAAGGGATTCGTGACCCAGCCGATGCGAGAACCGAAGATGGCGAGAACGACGCCAGAGAGGATCTGTCCAAGAAGCTTCTGCCACGGCCTCAGGTTCCAGATGTCGTCGATGACGCCCACAAGGGCGATGACCAGCCCGCCCGCGAGAAGCCCGGGCACGCCGGGAGAGTGCCAGGAAGTGGCCACGGCGGCTACCGTGAAACCGCCGATGATGGCGAGACCGCCCATGTGCGGCATCGGGCGCCGGTGCATCGAGCGGTCGCTGGGTGGCTTCAGCAGGCCGTGCCGCACGACCCAGCGCCGGACAAGCGGCGTAAGGGCGAGCACCATCGCTCCTGCGAGCAGCGCCGCGAATAGCTCGCGCATGTCAAACGCTCCTCATGCAGCACGCGATTTGAGTCCATCGACAATCGTAGTCCCGCGGGACTGCAGCGTCAAATGGATGTATCTGCGCATCCATGATATTTCTTATCCTTCACTTATCGTACACACATGCGTTTCACATACTTTGCAAATATCCACGTTGAACAAGCTTCGCGATATGCGCCTCGAGAATCTCATCGATCTTCACCTCATAAGATTCTTCGAGCACGAACATCATGGTTACGGCCGTCTGCGCCACGTCGAGCAGCTCTTCGGCGACATGGCGGATGGCGTCCTTCTCGCCGGTCACGACGCGTTCGCCGGAAAGGCCGCGCACCTTGCCGATGGCCGCGCCAAGCTCACCGGCCTCCTCCATGAGCTTGAGGGCCGTCGATTCGAGGGTCGGTCTCAGTCCGTCAAGTCTGGGAAGATGGATCTCCTTCGTCTGCGCCAACTCGCACATCTACCTCCCGCTCGAAGCGGAACCCGACCGGGGTTTCGCCACGCTCGCAGGCGATTCCCGCCTGCTGGCGCAACGCGCGGGCAAGAGCGTCGTCGTAGGGGTCGAGGTAGACAATGCGGCGCACGCGGGCGTTCAGCAGCATCTTTGTGCACTGCAGGCAGGGCTCAGACGTGACATAGATGGTCGCGCCCTCGGTCGAGACGCCGTGGGCGGCCGCCTGCAAAAGGGCGTTCTGTTCGGCGTGCAGGGTGCGAACGCAGTGCCCGTCGACGATCAGGCAACCAACGTCGGTGCAGTGGGGCAATCCCTCGGGCGAGCCGTTGTAGCCGGTGGCGAGGATGCGGCGATCCCGCACCAGCACAGCACCCACGGCCCGGCGCAGGCAGGTGGACCGGCCGCTCACCGTCGCGGCGATCTGCAGGAAGTAGGCGTCCCAGGTCGGACGCTGGCGGCTCACCGGCCGGCCTCCTCGGGGTATTGCGCCCTGGCCCCGCCGATCAACGGCGGACGCGTGCGCGCGCCGACGAGATGCGCCTTGCCGATCGACGTCCGGCCCAGGCGCACTGGTACGGCCACGGGCCGCAAATGCATGCCGATGAGCGTGTCACCGATGTCGAGCCCGGCCTCGGCTTCGATGCTCGCCACGAGGCAGGCCTCGGCGCCGAGTCGCCCGTAGTACGCCGCGGCGAGGGCGCCGCCGGCTCCAGGCACGGGCCTCGCCGTGACTTCCCGCAGCCCGCGGGCCCTCGCCACCTTGCGCGGCACGACCACGGCGCGGTTCAAATGCTCGCAGCACTGCACCGCCAGCATGGCGCCGACGGCCTCGGCAGCCTGAAGCAGACCGTCGATCAGCTGCTCGCCCACCTCGATCTGGGGTCTCGTGCCGATGCGCTCCCCCTGTACCTCGCTCGTGGACCCGCCGACCACAACGATGTCGCCCGCTTCGAGACGACTCACCGACAAAAGCTCCGCCAGCGCCTCTCTGGCCTCGTCCCCATAAGGCTCCATGCCCGCCCCTCCTGCGCAGCCGAAGGCTTATGCGCGATTCTTGCCATCCACCATCCGCTGCAAGCATGCCACATGCGGCGCGATGATTGGAGATGCGCCGAGGTGCCATGGTCCCTGGCGCCGGCCGCTCACGACGCTAGCGCTCGAGTCCGCGGATCTTGTCGACGCGCGCCTGATGGCGTCCGCCATCGAACGACTGCCTCAGGAAGCGCAGCGTCGCCTCCCGCGCGAGTTCGGGACCTGTGAGCCGGGCGCCGAGGCAAAGGACGTTCGCGTCATTGTGACGCCTCGCGAGCTCCGCGCCCAGGCCTTCGTGCACGAGGGCCGCGCGCACGCCCTGCACCTTGTTGGCGCTGATCGACATGCCGATGCCGGTGCCGCAGATCAGCACCCCGGCTCCCACCTCGCCTGTCGCCACCGCCCGTCCGACCGCCTGGGCGAAGTCCGGGTAGTCGCAGCTCGCCGGGCTGTCGGTGCCGAAGTCCCTGGCGGGTACCGCCTCCTGGCGCAGGGCCGCAAGCAGTTCGCGCTTGAGCGGGAAGCCCGCGTGGTCGGACCCGAGACCGACCGTCTGCAGGTAGAGCCAGCCGTGACGCTGCTTGGCCCGCCGCAGCAGGGCGGTGATGCGGTCGGCCGTCTCCCGGTAGCGCCCCTCGCCCTGTCCGACCGGGTCCTCGATATCTTCGTCCGGCTCGCCCGCGTACGCGCCGAGGCTGAAAACCCTGCCCTCGGCCTCCGGAAAGCGCCGCCGCACCTCGTCCTGATGCAGGCGCGTCATCGTGAGGCAGATTGCGCCCTCGAGCAGTTCAGGGCGCAGACTCTGCGCCCTGTGATCGCGCAGTTCGAGTCCCCGCTCGCGCGCCACGGTGCGGGCGGCTTCCGCGGCCGGACTTCCGTCGTAGGCCGCGAGGCCGGCGGAGGAGACCTCCGCTCCCGGTTCGGTCGAACGCAGGATGGCCGCCGCCAGGGGACTCCTGCACGTGTTGCCGCTGCAGACGAATACGACGCGCATCATAACGCCTCCCCTGAGCCTTCCGGCTCCTCCGTGACATGTCCGCCCGCGGCGCGCCAGAGCCTGTCCCGCACCCCCGCGGCCTGTGGCGTGGCGGGTGGCCAGGCGGCGATCACCTGCGCTCCTGCGGCCTCGGCCTGCCGCAGGGCGCGATACAGCTCCCGTTGCAATTCGCCAAGGTCTCTGGCCAGGAGGCCCCGGGCGCCGTCGGGAGCCGTTTCCTCAAGGCCAATGTACACCGCCCCGGGGTCGGCGGACAGGGCCAGGGCGAGCTCCCGCCGCAGCCACGCGTCGCTGCCCGCGTAGAGGTGAACCGGCACGTCCGGGGCGTAGTGGCGGTAGCGCGTGCCGGGCGATCTTCTCGACCCGGCCTCGCTTCCCACTTCCGCCGCCAGAGCCGCCTCGATCTGCCGGCGATCGATGTCGCCCGGTCTCAGGATGAGCGGCACCGGCCCCGCAAGGTCCAGCACCGTCGACTCGATGCCCACCTGAGCAGCGGGACCCGCAAGGACCGCCTCGATCCTGCCCGCCATCTCCTCTAGCACGGCCTCGGCCGTCGTGGGGCTCGGCCGACCGGAGCGGTTCGCCGACGGCGCCGAGACCGGTCTCTGCGAGAGCGCCAGAAGACGCCGCGCGATGGGCTCGGACGGCATGCGCAGCGCGACCGTGCCGACCCCTACCTGCCCCCGCGACGGTAGCACAAGCGTCAGGGGCCCTGGCCAGAAACGTTCGACGAGCCGCCAGGCGCGTTCGTCCGCCACGGCCCAGCGGCTGATCTCGTCGGGCGCGGCGACGTGCACGATCAAGGGGTTGTCGGACGGCCGCCCCTTCGCGGCATAGATGCGCGCCACGGCGGATGGGTCGAGGGCGTTGGCGCCGAGGCCGTACACCGTTTCCGTCGGAAACGCCACCAGGGCACCGGCACGCAGGAGAGCGGCGGCACGGGCGACGCCCGCCGCGTCCGGCGCGATCAGTTCGGTGCGCACGGCCATCTCCCCCCGACGACGCGTTCGATCCCGCCGAGGTCCTCCTGGCGGAAAATGTCCGTGAAACCCCGCCGGCTCAAGTTCTCCGCCACGGCGTCGCCCTGGCCGGCGCCGATCTCGAGCAGGAGCCAGCCGCCAGGCTTCAGGTGCGACGGGGCCTGCCGGACAAGGCGTCGGATCAAGGCAAGCCCGTCCGCTCCGCTCACGAGCGCCATCCGCGGCTCGCGCCGCACATCGTCGGGCAGCCGCGGATACTCGTCGAGACGCACGTAGGGCAGGTTCGCGACGATGACGTCCTGTGGCTCCGCGAGCGGCGCACAAAGGTCGCCTAGCACAAGATCGGCCCGGCCCTCGAGGTTGCGCTCCGCGTAGCGCATCGCCACCGGCGACTTTTCGACGCCGATGAGCCGAAGGTCCGGGCGCTCCACCGCGATGGCCGCAAGGATGGCGCCGCTCCCGGTGCCGACGTCCGCGAGGCGGCCTCCGGCCGGAGCACGCCTGAGGGCCGCCTCCACCAGGGTCTCCGTCTCTGGCCGCGGCACGAGAACGCCTCTCCCCACCTCGAGCGGCAGCGACCAGAACCAGGCGCGCCCCGTCAGATACTGCAACGGCCACCCGGCGCGGCGCCGCTCCGCGTCCCGCCGGACCTGCCGAAGCTGCGCCGCCGGAATCTGCCGGTCGAGGTCGCGGTAGATCTCCGCCTGGTCCATGCCGAGACGATGGGCGACCAGGATCAGCATCTCCCTAGGCGGCAGTTCCCGCTGGTTCAGGAGTTCGCGAAAGGTCATAGCAGACCTTTGCGCAAGGCGTCGATCAGCTCGTCGAGGTCTCCGTCAAGGACTTCCGGCAGGCGGTGCGTGGTAAAGCCGATGCGGTGGTCGGTGACCCGACCCTGCGGAAAGTTGTAGGTGCGCACGCGCTCCGAGCGGTCGCCTGTCCCGACCTGGCTGCGGCGCGCCATCGCCATCTCCTCGTGCGCTTCGCTCTCGAGACGCTCCGAGAGCCTGGCGCGCAGGACGCGCATAGCCTTGTCGCGATTCTTGTGCTGGCTCTTCTCATCCTGGCAGGTCACGACGATGCCCGTCGGCAGGTGCGTGATGCGCACCGCGGACTCCGTCTTGTTGACGTGCTGGCCGCCGGCGCCGCCGGACCGGTACGTGTCGATGCGCAGGTCGGCGGGGTCGATCTGAAGTTCGACCTCCTCAGCCTCCGGCAGCACCGCGACGGTGGCCGTGGAGGTGTGGATGCGGCCCTGGGCCTCGGTCTCGGGCACGCGCTGCACACGATGCACGCCGCTCTCGAAGCGCAGGCGGGAGTACGCCCCCTTGCCCTTGACGGCGAAGATCACCTCGCGGAAACCGCCGATTTCGGTCTCCGAGGCGTCCATCATCTCGACCTGCCAGCCGTGGCGCTCGGCATAGCGGGAGTACATGCGCATGAGGTCGCCGGCGAAGAGGGCCGCCTCGTCGCCGCCCGTGCCTCCCCGCACCTCCACGATGACGTCCTTCTGGTCGCGCGGATCCTTTGGCGTCAGAAGTTCCTGGATCCTGGCGGCAAGTTCCTGGCGACGGTCCTCGAGCTTTTCCACCTCGTCCTGGGCCATCTCGCGCAGTTCCAGATCGTTCGACTCCTGCAAGAGCGCGCGCGCCTCCGCGATCTCGCGCTCGGTCGCCTCCATCGCGCGCGCGGCGAGCGCCAGATCCTCCACGTCGCCCTGGCGGCGGCGCAGATCGGCTGCCCGGCCCGGGTCGCGCCAAAGCTCAGGGTCTGCAAGCTCCGCCGCAAGCTCGTCGTAGGTGCGGATCGCAACCTCGAGTCGTTCGTCCAACGCTGGCTCCCTCCGGCTCAAAGGGCCTGGTACTTGCGGAATTCGTGGATGGCGAAGCGGTCCATGCTGAGGTTCTCGGGCAGCGCGTCGAGCGGGAAGAAGCGCGCCTCGCGGCTTTCCTCCCGGTCCGCCACCGGCGGAGCCGAGGGCGCGTCGCCGACGAAGAACGCGTTGACGAAGTGCACCTCGTCGCCGTTCGGGTAGCGATGATACATCTGCTCGCCCGAGATGACGCGCCAGAGCGCAAGGTCTCCGGCCTCGAGCCCGACCTCTTCGCGCAGTTCGCGCCTCGCCGTCTCTTCGAGGCTCTCCCCCGGCTCCATGATGCCGCCGGGCAACCCCCAGAGGCCGTCGTCCGCCCTGCGCTGCAGCAGGATCGACCCATCGCGGTCCTGCAGGATGACCGCAGCACCGACAAGGATCAGCGGTCTCGAACCGACGAGGGCACGCAGCTCCCGCACATAGCCTGCTCGCATGGCGTCAGACCTCTCCCCCGACAGAGAGAAGGGAGGCGGTGGCCCGCCTCCCTCTAAAGACCGTAGCGCCTCTTGAAGCGTTCGACGCGGCCACCGGTGTCGACGATGCGCTGCTGTCCGCCGGTGAAGAGCGGGTGGCAAGCGGAGCAGATCTCGACACGCACGTTCTGCTTCGTGGAACCTACGTGATAGACCGCGCCGCAGGAGCAGGTGATGGTCGTCTGCTCGTACTTCGGGTGAATACCTGGCTTCATACCCTTCACCACCTTTGATGCCTGGCCGGACGCAAACGCGGCCGGAATGAGACACAGACAAAACTGCACCCTCGCAGGGCGCCACTCATGTACCATACCACCGGCGGTTTTTGCGGGTCAAGCGCGTCCGCGACCGGCGTCAGGCGGCAAGCTTCAAAATCAGCAGCACAAGTCCCGTCAGGGCCAGCACACCGCCGGCAAACCGCTCCGCCCACTCCTCGAGCCACTGGCCGAGTCCGCGACCGAACTGCAGGCCGATCCAGGTCATGACGAATGCGGAGACACCGAGCGCCACAATGGTGAGCAGCATGGGGAAACCGGCGAGGGCCAGCGAGAACCCGACCGCGAGCGAATCCAGGCTGACGCCGCTGGCGGACAGCAGAAGGCCGACGCCTTTGCCGAGATGCATCGCCTTCTTGCCTGGGCGAAATGCCATGACCAGCGTGACGACGCCGACCGCGAAGAGCAGGCCGAACCCCAGGAACCCGGCGGTGTCGCCAAGTCTTGGCCCGACCAGTCGGCCGATGTAGAGACCCGCCGCCGGCAGCACGGTCTGGAACAGGCCGAAGACGAACGCGACGAGCAGGGCGCGCCGGTGACTCACGCCCTGCACGCCGATGCCGACCGCCACCGAAAGATTGTCGAGCCCTAGCGAAAGGGCGAGAAGCCATACTTGCCAGTAGATGCCGAGACCCCCTGGTCGTCAGTTCCCGGGGACGAAGCGGCGCAGGCGACGGATCGTCCCGCCCGCCACCACGAGCGAATGGACGTAGCGGCCGCCGAGGCCGGGTTCCGGCGCCGGGCCCGCCACCGAGTCGGTGACGGAGGTGGCTGCAAACACGAGATCGTCCGACCGGACCACGTCGGACAGCTTGAGCAGCTTCTCGGCGCCGTCGCCCAGCATCTCGCGGGCGCGCCGCCTCTCCTCGTCGTTCTCCGGCCTCAGCCTGCACCAGAACTCGCCGCCGAGGCAGCGCACCGCGGCGGCGGTGATCACGCCTTCCGGCGCCCCGCCCGTGCCGACCACGAGGTCGACGTCGCCGTCCGGCAGGCAGGTTGCGACCGCGGGTCCGACGTCGCCCGCCGCGAGCAGCGTGACCGCCGCCCCGAGCGCGCGCAGGTCGGCCAGGATCTCCTGGTGGCGCGGGCGGTCGAGGATCGCCGCGCGAAGCTCGCCCGGCTTCTTGCCGAGGGCCTTCGCGAGTCGGCGAAGGTTCTCCGCGAGTGGCGCCTCAGGGTCGAGGGCGCCCTTCGCCGCCGGACCCGCGCAAAACTTCTCCATGTACATGTCGGGCGCGTGCAGCAACGCGTCGCGCGGACCCGCGGCGAGCACGGTCATCGCGCCAGGCCGTCCTTCAGCCGTGAGCGACGTGCCCTCGAGCGGATCGACGGCGATGTCGCACGAGGGTCCGCCGGCACCGAGTTCCTCGCCGATGTAGAGCATCGGCGCCTCATCCATCTCGCCCTCGCCGATCGCCACCCTGGCGCTCAAGGTCGCCATCTTGAACGCGCGGTGCATGCCGTCCACCGCCGCCTGGTCCGCGGCGTTCTTGTCGCCGCGGCCGCAAAGAGGCATGGCGGCGATGGCCGCCTCCTCCGTCACGTCCAGGAATTGTGCCCAGTACCCCTGCAGCACGGACCCACCTCCGTCAGGTAGAATGCCTGAATCGCTGCACGATGCGCGACACGGTCACGCCGACCGCCCCGAGCGCCAGGGCGAAGACGGCCGTCGCGAACCCCGTCTCGACAATCAGCACGATACTGCTAAGGGCGCTCTGCTTCGGTTCGAGGAAGAACGTCAGGGACCCCAGGATCCCCGTGATGATGCCGGCCAGCATCGCGGTCAGGATCGATTGCACCCAGCTGCCCGAGACCTTGAACGCGCTGTAGCCGATATAGCCGAATACGACGAGCGTCAGCAGGGAGACCCATACGGTGCTTTGCGGCAGTCCGCCGCGCGCGGCCAGATAGCCGAGCCACTCGATAATGGTCAGGAGGATGCCCCAAAGCACGCCGAGCTTCCAACTCATCCTTGCACCGACACGCCAAAAGGCGCCCGGTCCACCCTCCTCGCCTACCGCCTGCTCCATTCATGCTAGCCGAGCCCAGCGTCTGCCACAACCTCGAGGGTCTCCCGCACCATTGCGCCCAAGGCCCGCACGGCTCGTATGGCCCCTTCCCGAGTGGACCGATACTGCTGGTGTGGCCCGCCCCGGGCCAAGGTATAATGAGGCGTGATGCAAGCGGTATGGCGGCCTTTGCGGCACGCGGCGGGTCGATGAGCCGGCAGGCACAGAGCATCGGCAGAGCGGCGGCCATCGTCGGCGTGGCGATGGTCTTATCGCGTATCCTGGGCTTCTTCCGCAACTCCGCCATCGCCGCCCTGTTCGGCCAGGGCCTCGCGACCGACGCCTTCTACGCCGCCTACCTCGTGCCCGACACGATCTACCTGATCCTGATCGGCGGCGGCGTCTCATCCGCCTTCATCCCGGTCCTCACCCGCTACCTCTCCGAGGATCGCGAGGACGAGGTCTGGCGGGTCACGTCGATCGCGTTCAACGTCGTCGCGGTCGGTCTCGTCATAGTGCTCGGCCTCGGCATGCTGCTCGCGCCGTGGTACCTACACCTCATCCTGCCGGGTTTCGGTCCCCAAAAGCTCGCCCTGACGACGGAGCTCACGCGCATCACCCTCGCGAGCATCTTCTTTCATGGCCTCAACGGTGTCCTGATCGGCACCGAATATACCTACTCGAGCTTTCTCGGCACGGCCGTAGGGCCCCTCATCTACAACGTGGCCATCATCGTCGTCGGCATCATTCTGGCTGGTCCTTTCGGCATCGCCGCATTCGCCTGGTCGACCCTGATCGGGGCCTTCCTCAATTTTCTCGTCCAGGTCTGGGGCGTGTTGCGCCTTCACCCCCAGTACCTTCCGTCCCTGAATCTGCACCACGAGGGCATCCGCCGCATCTTCCGCCTGATGCTGCCGGTGGCGTTCGGCATGTCGCTCGCGCAGATCAACCTGCTCGTGAACCAGTCCTATCTCGCCTCCACCCTGCCGCAGGGCAGCGTCAACGCTCTGACCCTGGCGTCGAGGGTCGAGCTCGTGCCCGTCATGTTCGCCATCTCTGTCGGCATCACATTGCTGCCGAACCTGAGCCGACAGGCTGCCGCGCGCGACATGCAGGCCTTCAGACGGTCGTTCTCGGACGCCTTGCGCATCGTCCTCTTCGTGACGATCCCGGCCTCGCTCGGCCTCCTGCTGCTGGCGGAGCCCATCGTGGAGGTGCTGTTCCAGCACGGCGCCTTCAACGGGACGGCGACGCTGGTCACGTCGAGCGCCCTCATCTACTACAGCGTAGGCATCACGGGCTACGCCGCCTACGAGATCCTCGCGCGGGCTTTCTACGCGCTAAGCGACACGCGCACGCCGGTCGTGATCGGCATGATCTCGCTCGTGGCGGGCATCATCCTGAACTTCCTTTTGGTCCATCTCTTCTCGGGCCCGCACGGCGCGGGCGGGGAGCGCGGCCTGGCGCTCGCCTACTCCCTCACGGGCCTTCTGAACGCCTGGCTGCTGCTGAACGCCCTGCGCCGGCGCGCGGGACCGCTGCAGGGCCGGCGCACCGCCCGAACGGCGGTGCGGGCCCTGCTTGCCGGCGTCGGCATGGTTGCCGTCGTCTATCTGAGCGAGCATGTGACGCCATTCCTGATGTTCGGCCCGTCGCTCCTGCGTGGCCTGATTGAGCTTCTATGGCCGATGCTGGTCGGTGTCGCGGCCTACTTCGCCATCGCGCGCCTGCTTGGCGCGGAAGAAGTGGCGTGGCTCATGGGCATCATCGCGCGCCGCCTGCGCCGCGCCTGAGCTATTCGCTGCGCAGAGCTTCCGCCGGCATGAGCCGCGAGGCGCGCAGTGCCGGCAGCACACCGAACACCGCGCCGACGGCCAGCGAAAAGGCGATCGCGAGCAGCACCGCGCCCGGTGTCAGCCCGGATGGCAGGCCCGCCAGGTGGCTGATGATCCGGCCCGCGAAAGCGGACAGCACGACTCCCACCAGACCGCCGAGCAGCGAGAGCACGATGGCCTCCGCGAGGAACTGCCACAGGATGTCGCCGTCCCGCGCACCGAGAGCCTTGCGGATGCCGATTTCGCGGAAGCGCTCCGTCACGGTGACGAGCATGATGTTCATGATGCCGATGCCGCCGACAATCAGCGAAATCGCGGCGAGACCGCTGAGGAACGCCGTGATCACGCCAAGCGTCCGGTTGATCGACGTCAGCAGTTGGCTGTTCTTCATCACCTGAAAGTCCCTGAGCGCGTGGCGGTGGTCGAGGACGCGCGTCGCCGCGGCCGCCGCGGCAGCCACCTGCCCGTTGCTCCTCGCCTCGACCATGATCTGCGACACCTTGTCGAGGCCGGCGAGCGTGAGTCCCCGCGACACCGGCATGAAGACCGACTGGTTGGCCTGCAGGCTGAGCATGCCCTCCCCTTTGCGCAGGACGCCCGTGACCATGAGGCGGGCCGAGCCGACCTGTACCTCCTGGCCGACGGGATTCTTCCTGTCACCGAACAGGGTCTTCGCGGCCGACGCTCCCAAGGCGACGCCTCGGCCCGTGAAGGCGCCCCGCGCAAAGGACAGCTGTTGCATCGGGAAGTAGCTGGCGGTCGTGCCGATCACGGAAACAGCGGCCAGGTCGCCATTGCCCATCGACACGGGCAACGGCAGCTGGCTGACCGGTGCCACCCGCCGGATCGACGGACTTTTCAGGGCCGCAATCGCGGCGCTGTCGCCGACCGTCAGGGTGCTGGGAACGCCGCCGGCCCCGAAGGGGGACGGGCCGCCGCCATGGAATGGATGCCCTCCGCCCGGCGAGCCGTTGCCCGGGCTTGCCGGCGAGATCGTGAAGATGCTGGCGCCGACAGAGCGGAACTGGCCGCTGACGAAGTCGCGCACGGCCGTGCCGAGCGAGACCAGCGTGACCACGGCAAAGACGCCGATCACGATGCCGAGAGCGGTCAGGGCGCTGCGCGTGCGATGGCTCCAGATCGAGTCGAAGGCGATCCTGAACGCGTTCATCCTCTGGCACCTTCCTCCCGGCGCCAGGCGAAGAGCCGATCCTCGACGGGGCGGTCCGCCACGACCAGGCCATCCTCGAGTTCCACCAGCCGCTGCGCGTGCCGCGCGACCAGGGGGTCGTGCGTGACGATGATAACCGTCAGCCCGAGCGAGGCGTTCAGCTCCTGGAAGATGGCCAGCACGTCCCGGCCGGAGGAGCGGTCCAAGGCACCCGTCGGTTCGTCGGCGAGGAGCAGGTCCGGTCCCGGCGCCACGGCGCGCGCGATCGCGGCGCGCTGGGCCTGGCCGCCCGAAACCTGGTTCGGCAGGCGCTGCGCGAGATGACCGAGACCGACGCTGGCAAGGCTTTCAGCCGCCCGCCGGTGTCGCTCGGGTGCCGGCATGCGGGCGTAAGCCAGCGGCAGTTCGACGTTTTTCTGCAACGTCAGCCGCGGGATGAGGTGGATGGCCTGGAACACGAACGCGATGCGACGTCCGCGCAGCTGCGCCGCCTCACGCGAGCCGACGCGGCTCACGTCCCGGCCGCCCAGACGATAGCTGCCCGCGGAGGGGCGGTCGAGCAGTCCCAGGATGTGCATCAAGGTGGACTTCCCGCTGCCCGAAGGACCCATCAGCGCGATCATCTCGCCGCTCCGCACGTCGAGATCCACACCTTGCAGCGCCTGCACGGCAGCGTCACCCTGACCGTAGCGGCGCACAAGGCCCCTCGCCTCAAGCAGGAGTTCCCGCTTCGAATTTTCCGGCGTCGCTGGCGTCGCCATCGCGTCCCTTCCAAGGTTCCCCTTTCGCACGCAAACGCGAGAAGCCGCCCCTGGCGCAGCCGGCTTCCACCAAAAGCATGCCCAGCGGCGCCGCAAGTCTTCTCGATCGCGTCCACAGGGCGCGCGAGCCGGGCTCCCGCCCGCCGCCCTGGCCATATGTCTTCCGTTAAATGATCCGGAGGCCGTACCAGCGGTTCTCAGACAGTCCGCGGCCGGGAGCGCACAGGCTAGAGATGGACGCTTGCAGGCGCACATCCCCTCGTCTATGCTCATGCAGGAGAACGGAAGGAGCGATGCAGATGTCCGACGCGAGGACCTTGCCGTATCCTCCTGACGCCGTCGAAATGATCAAGACGCTGCAGCGGGAGAAGGAAGTCCTGCTGGAGCGCGCCGCGAAGAAGCCGTACAAGCAGCGCAATCACATCATGCGGCGCGTGATCGCCATCGACGACCAGTTGGCGCGGCTCTACACACCGAACCTCTGATCCCGCCATCATTGCCGAGAGACGAAGGCGCCCGCCGCGGGCGCCTTCGTCGTTGCGGTCGCTCGCACTATGTCCCTCATAGTGCAACGGCTATAATGGGTGCACGCATCGGCCAACCGGGCGAGCGTCAAGGGGGCACACAGGCTTGGTCCAGCATGAACGGGCCACGACACGCAGTCAGTTGCAGCTGCCCAGGGGCACGCGGGCGCCAGCGTTCGCGAACGTCCCGGACGAGGAATGGCAGGACTGGCGCTGGCAGCTTACGCATCGTCTCAACAGCATCGCGGAACTCGCGGAGATCATCCACCTCACCCCGGAAGAGGAAGAGGGCATTCGCGCCAGCGGCATCCTCCGCCTCGACATCACCCCGTACTTCGCCTCGCTGATCGACCCGGACGATCCCACCTGCCCGATCCGCCGCCAGGTGGTCCCGACCGGCCGCGAACTCGTCCCGTTCACGGCCGAGATGCGCGACTCGCTCGCCGAGGACCTGCACAGTCCGGTGCCGGGGCTCGTCCACCGCTATCCCGACCGGGTCCTGATGCTGATCACGACGCAGTGCGCAAGTTATTGCCGCTACTGCACGCGTTCGCGCATCGTGGGCGATCCGCACGCGAACTTCAGTCCGCAGGAGTTCGAGGCGCAACTCGACTACCTGCGTCGCACGCCGCAGGTGCGCGACGTGCTCCTAAGCGGCGGCGACCCTCTCGTCCTCAGCCCGAAGGTGCTCGAGCACGTGCTCTCGTCGCTGCGGGAGATTCCGCACATCGAGATCATCCGCATCGGGTCGCGCGTTCCGATCTTCCTGCCGCAGCGGATCACAACGGAACTTGCGGAGATGCTGGGCAAGTACCACCCGCTCTGGATGAACATCCACGTCAACCACCCGAAGGAGCTGACTCCGGAGGTCGAGGACGCGCTGGACCGCCTGAGCCGCGCCGGCATCCCGCTCGGCTCGCAGTCCGTGCTGCTGCGCGGCATCAACGACCATCCCGTCATCATGCACAAGCTGATGCGCGAGCTGACCCGCTGCCGGGTGCGGCCCTACTACGTCTACCAGTGCGACGAGGTGCACGGAGCCGGCCACTTCCGCACCACGGTGGCCAAGGGCATCGAGATCATGGAGTCGCTGCGCGGCCATATGTCCGGCTACGCCGTCCCGACCTACGTGGTCGACCTGCCCGGGGGCGGCGGCAAGGTGCCGGTCGGACCGAACTACCTCCTGGCGCAGGGCTCGAATCGGGTCGTTCTGCGCAACTTCGAGGGTTACATCGGCACGTACACCGAACCCGAAGACTACCAGGGTCCCGACATGGCCGTGCCTGAGGAATGGGTCTGGGCCGAGCCGGGCCAGAGGGGCGTCGCGGGCCTTTTGGCCGGTGAGGAACTCGCGATCGCGCCCCAGGACTTCGACGCGGTGCACCGGCGCGGCGGAACGCAGCACCGCCTGAACCTCGACAAGGACAAGTGGACGCCGCGGGGTGTCGGGCGCGGGGCGGTTCCACACGGCGGCTAACGGCGGATAGAATAAGGCGTGCAAGCCGTCAGAGGGGGACCAGAGTGAAACAGTTCTACGGCCTGCTCTCAAACGGTCAGACCGCGGCACTAGTCGCTCCCGACGCCTCGATCGACTGGCTCGCCTTTCCCGACTTCGACAGCGACGCGGTGTTCTGCAGGATCCTCGACCCTCTGGCCGGAGGCTTCATGTCCCTCAGGCCCGAGTCCCACTTCCGCACCGACCAGGCCTACCTCCCGGGCAGCGTCGTGCTGGAGACGCGGCTGCGCACCCCGTCGGGCGTCGCGACGATCGACGACTACCTCGTCATCGGAAGGATGGAGTTGCGACGCTTCGTGCGCAGCGAAGTGCCGCTCGTGCTCGAGTGCCAGCCCCGCTTTGGCTACGGCCAGTCGCTCGGTGCCCTGCAGCAGGTGCAGGACGGACTCCTCTGGCGCAATCCGCACGGTGGAGACGCCCTGCTTCTCGCCCTGCACGGCCCGAGGCCCCGGCGCATCGGCCGTGAGCAGTGGCTCCTGCCGCCTGGCGAGCATGAGGTGGCTCTCCTCTACACGCCGGACTTCGCCAAGGAGCAGGACGAGTTCACGTCCCCCGAGGGCGATCCCTTGGAGCATCTCGAAGACGCCTTGCGCTTCTGGCGTCAGGCGCCGATGCCGGAGGGTGTGCCGGAGCTGCAGCAGCACTTCGAGCGTTCGGTCCTGACCATGCGTGCCCTCACCGTGCGAACCACGGGGGCGGTTCTGGCCGCGCCCACCACAAGCCTCCCCGAGCAGATCGGCGGCGGGCGGAACTGGGATTACCGCTTCGTCTGGGTGCGGGACTCCGCCTACGCCGCGGAGGCCTTTCTCCTTTGTGGGGACGTCCTCGCGGCCCGACGGCTGATCGAGTTCCTCCTGAGCGCCGTGCAGATGACCGGCAAGCCGTTCGTGAGCCCGTTCCTGCGCGGGGACGGCAACTTCAGTCTGGGCGAGCGCGAGCTTGGCTGGCTCTCCGGTCACCGCCAGAGCCTGCCCGTCCGCGTCGGCAACGCCGCGTCGGCCCAGCTCCAGCTCGACATCGAAGGCGATCTGCTCTGGGCCCTCTGGCGCTACGTGCAGGAGACGGGCGACTGGAACCTGCCGCGCGGCTACTGGTGGGC
>JAJZIE010000144.1 GCA_021810725.1 Bacillota bacterium
CCTTCGGCATCGTTCAGACGACGGCGTCTTCCTGGATCAGCCGGCCTTCGGCGAAGCGGGCGAGGTCGAGTCCATCGACGGCGACCGAGCGCGGCGCACCGTAGGCGATGATCTCGGCGAGCGCCAGACCGGCCGCCGGACCCTGCATCATGCCGTGGCCGGAGAAGCCGGCGATGATCTGAAAACCTCCGAGATCCGGGTGCGGCCCGATGATCGCGTTGTCGTCGGGCGTCACTTCGTAGAGGCCGCACCAGCCGTTGCCGAGATGCAGCCGCTCCAGCATCGGCACGCGCGTCGCCAGGTCCGGCCAGATCGCGTCCTGGAACAGCCCGCGATTCCAGTCCCAGACGAAATCCTCGGGGTCGTCGTCGAAGGCCTTGCCGCAGAGCACGCGCCCTCCGGCCTCCGGGCGGAAGTAGAAGCCGCTTGGATCCACGGTCAACGGGTAGTTGGCGAAGCGGTCTTCCGGTACGTCGCAGATGTAGATCTGGCGCGCCTTCGGCACGACGGGAACGTCGACCCCGGCGAGGCGGCCCACCTTGCCGGCCCATGCGCCAGCCGCGTTGACGACGACATCCGCCTTGACGCGCACGTTCGCGCTGCTTACGGCCCGCACGCGGCCCTGGGACATCTCGATCGCGACAGCCTCCTCGGGCACGAAGCGCACGCCGAGCTCCCGGGCCTTGTCGGTGAAGCCCCGCATCACCTGGTAGGGGTCGAGGAAGCCGGCCTCCACGCCGAAAATGCCGCCGGTGAGATCGTCGGTCGCGAGCTCCGGGTAACGCTCCTTGACCTGCGCGGGCGTCAGGCGCTCAAGTTCGACGCCGTGCGCCTGCTGGTAGTCAGCGCGCCGCAGCAGGGCGGATTCGTTGGCCTTGTCGAGCAGGAAGAGGTAGCCGTTCTGGCGGAAGCCGACGTCGGGGCCCGGTCCCTGGGCGGTCGCCATCACCTCGGGGAAGCGGCGGTAGAAGTCGACGCTCCAGCGGGCGAGGGCGATGTTGGCCGCGGTCGAGAAGAGCTGGCGGATGCCGCCGGCCGAGAGTCCCGTCGACGAGTGCATGTGCAGCGGGTCCTGCTCGAAGACGACGACATCCTGCGCAAGATTCAGGGTTCGTAGATGATAGGCGACCGACGGCCCCATGACGCCGCCGCCGATGATCGCGACATCGGCCCGGACTTCCTCCAGGGTGATCCCCTCCTGTTGCAGATGGCATAACACGACAGGCCGCGCAAGTAAACCAGCCGATCGGCCCGTCCGCGCCTGCAAGATCCCGCGGCTTGCAGGGATTCGGCGTGTGGAGGCGAAGATGGCCTGCAGTTGGTCGACCATGGTCGACCGAAGGGGGCGATCACCATTCGGCGCCTGACAGAAAAGCCCGCGTACCGGCGCGTGGCGGAAGAGATCGAGGCGATGGTGGAGCGCGGCGAGTATGCGCCCGGTGACGCGCTGCTGCCGGAACGCAAGCTCAGCGAGCAGCTCGGAGCGAGCCGCACCGCCGTGCGCGAGGCCTTGGCGTCGCTCGCCGGGGCCGGGGTGATCGAACTCACGGGTCAGGGGGCCGTCGTGCGCCGCCGCGACGTGCAGTCCGTTTCCGGGGCGTTCGGCGCCCTCCTGGCGCATGAGCGGGCCGACGTCCTGGAGCTGCTCGAAACCCGCGAGATCATCGAAGGGCAGGCGGCGCGCCTGGCCGCGGAGCGCTGCACGATGGCGGACCTGCACCGCCTGAGTCTCTATGCCGTGGAGGTGGACGACGCCATCGCGACGCGCGCCGACGCCACCGATCCCGATACGAACCTGCATCTGGCGCTGGTGGCCGCGGCCCACAACAGGACGCTCGAACAGGTCTCGCTTGTTCTGGAGGGCGCGATGCGCCGCCTCTACCGTCCGACGCGCCGCGTCATGCTCTTCGACAGTTCCCTGGCGGAAGCTTTCCGCGACGAGCACTGGGGGCTGATCGAGGCCCTGCGCACACGCAACGGCGACCTGGCGGAGGAACTGATCCACCGCCACATCGCGCGCGCCATCGAGTTCACGCGCCAGGCCCTCGATCAGGAGGACGGCGCAGGGGAGGAATGAGCATGGGCTACCTTCGCGACGCCCCGGACGACTGGCTGCCGCTGCGGCTCGTGGACCAGGACGGCACACCGCTCCTGGGTGCCGAACTGCCGCCGCACGACACCGTGCTCGCGATCTTCCGCTGGATGGTCTTCGGCCGCGTATTCGACCAGCGCATGCTCAGCCTGCAGCGGCAGGGACGTATCGGCACGATCGGGTCGATCCGCGGCCAGGAGGCGAGCGCCGCCGGCCTCGGCGTCGCGATGCGGGGCGAGGACTGGCTCGCGGGCTCGTATCGCGAACTGCTCACCTACATGGTGCACGGCGTTCCCGCGGAGACCCTGATTTCGCTTTACCGCGGCGGCGTGCCTGGCCCCTTCCCCGAGGGGGTGCGGGCCCTGCCGGTGCAGATCGTGATCGGCGCGCAGATGCCGCAGGCGGCCGGGCTCGGCCTCGCGCTGAAGCTCAGGCAGGAGCGGGCGGCGGTCGTCGCCTGTTGCGGCGACGGCGCGACGAGCGAGGGCGACTTCCACGAAGGGGTCAACTTCGCTGGGGCGCATCACCTGCCAGTCGTCTTCGTCGTGCAGAACAACGGATGGGCCATCAGCGTGCCGCGGGCGCGTCAGACCGCGAGTGCCACCATCGCCCAGAAGGCCTTCGCCTACGGCATGCCGGCCGCCCAGGTGGACGGCAACGACGCGCTGGCGGTCTACGAGGTCTGCCGCGAGGCGCTGGAGCGGGCGCGCAGGGGCGACGGACCGTCGCTGATCGAGGCGGTCACCTACCGTCTTGGCCCGCACACCACGTCGGACGACCCGACGCGCTACCGCGACGAAACCGAAGTGAAGGCGCGCGAGGCGGAGGATCCCCTGCCGCGGCTGCGGCGCTACCTCGAGCACGCCGGCCTCTACGAGGAGGGTCTTCAGGAGCGCCTCGAGGAGGAGGCGCGCGAGAGCATGGGCATGGCCGTGGCGACGGCGGAGGCCATGCCGCCGGTCACACCCGAGCAGGTGTTCGACCTGACCTGGGCCGCGGAGACGGACGGAGCGCGCCGCGAGCGCGAGCGGGCCCTGCTGGAACTGCGGGAGGTGGGGGAGCTTTGAAGGCCAACGTGGTCGAGGCGGTGCAGGACGCGATGCGCATCGCCCTGCGGGAAGACCCCGCCTGCCTCGTGCTGGGCGAGGACGTGGGGCGCAACGGCGGCGTCTTCCGCGCCACCGACGGGCTGCAGCAGGAGTTCGGCGAGGGCCGCGTGCTCGATACGCCGCTGGCGGAGTCGAGCATCGCCGGCGTCGGGCTCGGCCTTGCGGCGGCCGGGATGCATCCGATTTGCGAGATCCAGTTCGCCGGCTTTCTCTACATCACGATGAACCAGATCGGCTCGCAGGTGGCGCGGCTGCGCCTGCGCACCGGCGGCTCGCTCAAGGCGCAGATGGTGATCCGCGCCCCTTACGGCGGCAACGTGCGCACGCCGGACCTGCACTCGGACTCGTTCGAGGCGATCTACGCCCACACGCCCGGCATCAAGGTCGTGCTGCCCGCCACCGCGTACGCCGCGAAAGGACTTCTCCTGGCCGCGATCGAGGACCCGGACCCCGTGCTCTTCCTCGAGCCGATGCGCATCTACCGCGGCTTCCGCGAGGAGATCCCGGACGGGCACTACACCGTGCCGCTCGGTCAGGCGCGCGTCGCGCGCGAGGGTGGGGACGTCACCCTGGTCGCCTACGGAGCCGCCGTCGGCACGGCGCTCGAGGCGGCCGACGTTCTCGCGACGGAGGGCATCCAGGCCGAGATCGTCGATCTGCAGACCGTCGCTCCGCTCGACGCGGAGACGGTGCTTGCCTCCGTGCGCAAGACGGGACGGGTCGTCGTGATCCACGAGGCGGCGCGCCCGGGAGGCCTCGGAGCGGAGGTCGCCGCCGTCATCCAGGAGGGCGCGTTCTATTCGCTCGAAGCGCCGATCGAGCGCGTCACGGGCTGGGCCACGCCCTATCCATTCGTGCAGGCGGAGGGGCTCTACGTCCCGAGCGCCGCCCGCATCGCCGCCGCGGCCCGACGCACGCTCTCGGCCTGAGGAGGCAGCCTATGGAGTTCAAACTGGCCGATATCGGCGAAGGCACCCAGGAGGCCGAGATCCTGCACTGGCTTGTGACGGAGGGTGAGGCGGTCCGCGAGGACCAGCCGCTCCTGGAGGTCCAGACCGACAAGGTGACCGCGGAATTGCCTTCGCCCTGGAACGGTATCGTGACGAGGCGCCTTCGGGCCGAAGGGGACGTCGTCCGCGTCGGCGAGACGCTGCTCGAGATCGATGTCGCCGGCGGGTCTTTGGGCACTGGCGCTGCCTCGACGGCAGCGCAGCGGCCGCGAGAGATCCCTGCGGCAACGGCGCCGGCTGCGCCCCTTTCCTTGCCCGCGGCGGCAGGACGCGTGCTCGCGTCCCCCGCAACCCGGCGCCGAGCCCGCGAGTGGGGCATCGATCTCGCGGCGGTGCCGGGCACGGGCCCGGCCGGGCGGGTTACGCCCGAGGACCTCCAGCGCTACCGCGAGATGGGCTCGGCGGTCCCGCAGGAGGCGAGGAATGCCGCAGCGCCGCCTCATGCCGCGGCGCCGCCGTCCTCGCCGCCGCAGGAGCTGCCGGAGCGGCAGGCCCTGCAGGGCCTGCGCCGGGTGATCGCGCGCAACATGACCGAAAGCCATCGCGACATTCCGACGGCGGCGCAGCTCGACGACTGCGACGTGACGGAACTCGTCGCCCTGCGCCGGAGCTGGAACGAGGAGCTCCGGGCGATGGGCACGGATGAGCACCTGACGCTGCTGCCGTTCGTCCTCAAGGCCGCCGCGGTCGCGATCCGGCGCCATCCGACCGTCGGCGTGCGCTTCGACTCCGATCGCCAGGAGATCGTGCGCCAGGCGGGGCTGCACATCGGCATCGCCGTCGACACCCCGGACGGACTGATCGTTCCGGTCGTGCGGGACGTCGACCGGCTATCGCTGCGCCAGCTGGCCCAGGAGGTCGCGCGCCTGGCCGACGCGGCGCGGCGGCGCGCCCTTGTCCAGGGCGAGACGGAAGGCGGCGTCTTCAGCGTCACGAACCACGGCGCCTTCGGCGGCGTCTATGGGCTGCCGATCGTGCGGCGGCCGGAGGTGGCGATCCTCGGCATCGGCCGCGTGCGCGAGGAGCCGGTGGTGCGGGACGGGGCGATCGTGGCGCGAGCGATCATGCACTTCAGCATCGCCTTCGACCATCGTGTGCTGGACGGGGCCGACGTCGGCCGCTTCGCGCTCACCTTGCGCGAGCTCCTCGAGCACCCCCAGCGCCTGCTGCTGGAGGTGCAGTGATGGTCGTCGGCGAGATCGTCCACCACTCCGAGCTCCTCGTGATCGGAGGCGGGCCCGGCGGCTACGTGGCGGCCCTGCACGCCGCGGCGCTCGGCCTCGACGTGACGCTCATCGAGCAGGGGCAGCTCGGCGGCGTCTGCCTGCAGCATGGCTGCATCCCGTCGAAGGCCTGGATCACCGCCGCGAAGGAGTACCGGACTGCGCTGGGCCTTGAGGCGCTCGGACTGCCGCTCGCGCCCCAGGAGACGGACCTCGCGAGGCTCAAGGCGTTCACCCGGGAGACGGTGCAGCGCCTGACCCAGGGTGTCGAGACCCTGCTGCGGGGTCGCCACGTGCATGTCGTGCGGGGCAGGGCGCGCCTCATCGGCGCGACCAGCGCGGAGGTGGAGGGGCCGGAAGGTCGCCAGATCCACCACTTCCGCCACGTCATCCTGGCGACGGGCTCTCGCGCTGCGCAGCTCGACGTCCTGCCGGCGGACGGCCAACGGGTCATCCTGCCGCGCGGGTTCTTCGAGCTCGAGCGACTGCCGGAGCATCTCGTGATCGTCGGCGCCGGCTACATCGGTGTCGAACTCGGCATGGCCGCGGCCAGGCTCGGTGGCCGCGTGACCCTGGTCGAGGCATTGCCCCGGGCCCTCTCCGGTCTCTCGCCGGCACTGGTGGAACCGGTCCTGCGGCGCATGCGGGAGCTCGGCATCGACCTCAGGCTCGAGCGGCGGATCGCCGGCGCGGCGCCGGTGGACCACGGCACCAGGCTTCATCTCAGCGGCCCGGACGGGGACGAGGAGATCGAGGGCGATCTGGTGCTGGTGGCCGTCGGCAGAAAACCGAACGTCGAGGAGCTCGGCCTCGAGGCGGCGGGCTTGCCCGCGGATGGCTATCTCGCCGTCGACCGGCAGCTCCGCACGGCGGTGCCGAGCATCCTCGCGGTCGGCGACGTCACGGGCCCGCCACTCCTCGCGCACCGCGCGGAGGCGCAGGGACGCGCGGCCGCTGAGGTGGC
>JAJZIE010000145.1 GCA_021810725.1 Bacillota bacterium
CGGAGGCCTCGCACTGCGACCTTGTCGGAGAGGAGCCCCGGGATGACCATGGCACACTTCGGCGAAGCGAGGATGGGCGCAGCCTCCGCATCCACTACCGGCCCTACCAGCCGATCGCCCTGCGCATCAGGCCAAAGGAAACCGAAAGCCGCGCACGGATCTAGCCCGTGCGCGGCGCCTCCAAGCCACTTCAGCGTTTCAGCAACGTGATCTCGTCCCAGCCGCCCTGTTCCACGATGGAAACCAGTTCGTTGCCGGTCTTGTGCGCCCAGAGGGCGAGGTCCGTGCGCGCACCGGGATCGTCGCTCAGGATGACGAGCACCTGCCCCGCATCGACGTAGCGCATGGCGCGGATGGTTTCCATGAGTGGTCCTGGACAAAGCAGACCTCTGGTGTCCAGGAGTGCCGTCGAGGCTACCGGCATCGGCTCCACCTCCACGCCGCCCAAAGAACCGGGCCGGCTTCTAATGCCATTGGCGCACCTGGGCGCCACGGTCACAAGGCCCGAACGGACAGCGCCACACGGCCCCCGAAACGGTGCAGACGGCGCATATCCGGGCTGACCGCGGCATATCTAGCGGTGACGAGTGGCGGGAGGAGGTGTCGCCATGAACGAGGAAACGCGTGCCACGCCGGAGCCGCACGAGCCCTGCCCCTGCGGTTCCGGGCTGAGTTACGGCGAGTGCTGCGGCAGGCAGGAGGCCACGGAGAACGTCCCGGAGGGCGGCTCCGAGTAGGGCGCGACCTTGCAAACGCGCGTCCGCGGCGCTATATTGGTGGTGTCGCTTTGGGCAGCTTGTCTGGGTCCAGTGGCTCGAGTTTTGGCCAATGTCTCCTGGCACTTCCAAGCGAACGAAAAGAATGAAGGGAGTGCAGAATAAGACTTGGTCAAGACTCTCTATTTCGGCAACCTGCCGTGGTCTGTCACCAGCGAGGACCTGACCCGGGCGGTTTCGCAGTACGCCGAGGTCATCGCGGCGCGCATCGCGACCGACCGTGAGACGGGCCGCTCGCGCGGCTTCGGGTTCGTCGAGGTTCCGGCCGACAAGGCCCAGGAAGTTATCGACGCCCTGAACGGCGCGGACTGGGAAGGCCGCGAGCTGACGGTCAACGAGGCGAAGCCCCGTGAGAACCGGGCCCCGTCTCCCCGCCGTTACTAAACCGTAAATCGACTGACGGGCTCGGCTACGGCCGGGCCCGTCAGATGTTTTGCTGCCTTGGGATCTGCGTAGCGCCCAGGGGGTGCGGGCAGACTGGTGCCATGCGAACTCATCTTCTTGGCATGTTGACATGCCTCACGCTCGTCGTCGGCGGTGGCCCGGTCCAGGCCGCCCGGCACAAGGGCCCTCTGCAGGGACAGGTGATCGTCGTCGACGCCGGTCACGGGGGACGCGACAACGGGGCCAGTGCCGCCGGCCTGGACGAGAAGGACCTCGTTCTCCGTATCAGCCGCGAGACAGCGGCAGCCTTGCGCAGTGCGGGAGCCAGGGTGGTCGAGAGCAGGCAGGCCGACGACAACCTGGTCCCACGCGGTGTCAAGACGTGCAATCTGCAGCGCAAGAATCTCGAGGCCAGGGTGGAACTCGCCACCCGCCATGACGCGGGTATCTTCCTCAGCATCCACGCCAACAAGTATGGCGATCCCTCGGTGCACGGCGCCCAGGTCTTCATCGGCGAGAACCCGGACGCCGAGCGGCAGCTGCTCGGTTCGTGCCTTTACTCCGAGATGAGCGCCCTGAGCGGTAGCCGCCGCCAGCTCGACATGACGCGGGACCTCTACCTGATGCGCCACCTGAAGATCCCGGCGGCGCTGATCGAGGTGGGCTTCATCTCGAACCCCGCGGAGCGTGCCCGGATGCTGCAGCCGGGATACCAAAAGCAGATCGCCGACGCGATCACCCGCGGCGTCACATGCTTTGTGCGCGGTCGGTCAGCGCTGAAATTGGCCCCTTCGCCTCACGCGGCGCAGGCGCAGCCGGCGCCGAGCGTTCCGGCGTCCTGATGCGGCAGGGCTCTATCCTTCGGCGACCGTCCGCCGGATGACCGGGCCCCTGCCCCAGGGGATTGCCCCGCCGAGCCAAAGGTGCCGGTTCGCGTCGCCCCTCAGTCCGCCGCGAGCCTGAGCACTCCCATGGGTGTGCGCTGGGCGCCCTGGCCCATCGGATTGTCCCGCAAGGCTTCCCTGACGAACTCCCTGTCCACGCCGTCGCTCGCCCCAAGCACTTCTGAGCCGAGGTCGTTGCAGTCCACGATCGCCACGCCGACACCGAGCAGGCGTCCGAGTTCCTCAGCGACCCGGTCCGGCTTTTCGGGTGCAAGGATGACGTAGTAGCCGAACGGCTTTACGGTGTAGCGGTTCGGGCCGTCGATCGCCGCCACCCGGCGACCCGCGATGCGGTAGAAGTCGCCGCTGCGGCCGAAGGTGCGGGTGAGACCGCCGACCAGGGCCGCCAGCACGATGCGCGGCGCGCCCACCTCGCGCATCGCCATCTCCATCACGACTGGTTGGCCGATGCCCCGCCCGTGGATCGTGGTGTGGACGAAACGGGAGATCAGTCGCGCCAAGGTCCGGGGCCTGACCTGCCACATGCTGACGGCCCGCCCCTGTGTGATGGAGACCACCTTCTCGGAGATGAAGGCGATGTCGCCCTGCCGGACGCCCGGCAGCAGATTCTCCTTCACCAGGGAACGCAGATCCCCGCCAGGGCGTACCAGCGGAACCTGCACAAGCAGCCGCTCCACAGTCCCCTGGGCCAACTCCCGCGTGCCGCGGCGAATCCAAGGAAACTCAACGCCGGCGTCCGTCAACTCGCCACCTCCTCGCAACCGCTACCCTATGGCGGTGCGAGGCGGGTGGTTACCTTGCGACGACCCTCAGCGTCCGAACGGCCTTCGGCTGCGGCGCCAGAGATACGGCAGGAACTCCCGCAAGGCGACATCGGCGACGATGGCGCCCGAAGCCGCCTTGCGGGCATGCCGCAGTGCCGCTTGCATATCCTGCTTGCGACCCTGACGCCAGAAGGCATAGGCGAAACGCACGTCGTGCCAGGCCAGCAACCGGCGATATTCCCCTGGCTGGATGGGACCATCGGGCGGGCCCATCTCCTGAAGCATGCGGTGCATGGCGTCGTAGACGCGCCGCGAGTTCTTGCTGTAGCTGGTACCCTCGTCGCGGTAGACCACCAAGGGCCACGCCAGGTGGAGGTCGTCGGTGAGGCGTGAGACCCGCATCCAGAAATCCCAGTCCTCCGTGCCGTCGATGGCCGAACGGAACCCCCCGACCGCCTGCCAGAGGTCCTTGCGTACCAGCACCGTCGAGGTCTGGAAGCGGTTGAGTCGCACGATGTCGGCAAAGGCGATGTGGCGTTGGGGCAGTTCGTCGAGCGGTGGTGGCGGCGGCGCCGCGCTCTTGTGCCGCATCCAGTCGCTCGAGCACATGCCGATCTGGTGCTGCCGCTCGAGGGCGGCGAGTTGGAGTTCCAGCTTGTGCGGCAACCAGAGGTCGTCCGCGTCGAGAAAGGCGAGCCACTCACCTTTCGCGGCTTCGGCCGCGGTGTTGCGGGCGGCGCTGGGGCCCGCATTCGCCTGGCGGATGACCTTCACGCCCGGCAGTTCCCGCTCCACCAGTTCGGCGGTGCCGTCCTGCGAGCCATCGTCGACGACGACGATCTCATCAACTGGACGCGTCTGCTCCATGGCGCTGCGGAGCGCCACCAGGATCGTATCCTTGGCATGATAGGCAGGAACGATCACGCTGACCCGCTGCATTCGGCGGAATCCTCCTCACATGAGCCAGTCTCGCCTGCGGCAGGAGGCCGTCATGCGGTCCCAGAAGGAATTCTGAGCTAGGCCCGCAAGGAAGGACATCGGTATATGCCCGCATCCCAATCCCTGCAGCTTATTCTCGGGCTTGGCGCCATGCTGCTCGCTGGCGCCGGGTTGGCCATATTGGCCGAACGCTGGCACGTTCCCGACATCGTTCTCTTCCTCCTGCTCGGCATCGCGCTGGGCCCGTCCCTGCTGGACGTCGTGCGTCCGGCGGCCATGCCCTCGCTCGCCGAGGGAGCGGTCATGCTGGGCGCCGCCTACCTTCTGTTCGAGGGCGGCCGCAGCCTCGACGCCAAGGAGCTGCGGGCCGGTTGGCGCGGTACGGTGATCCTGGCCACCCTGGGGGTGCTCGTGACTACGGTGGTGGTGGCTGGCATGGCGCATCTGGCGCTGGGCCTCAATCTTAGCCAGTCGCTCCTGATCGGTGCCGTGCTGGCGCCGACCGACCCGGCGGCGATCGTGCCGATCCTGGCCGCGCTGCCGGTCGCGCAGCGCCTGAAAGCCCTGCTCGTCTCGGAGTCGGCCGCCAACGACGCGACAGGCGCGGCTCTGGCGGTCGTCCTGGCGGGTGGCCTGAGCATCGGCTCCGGACTGCTCACCCTGGCCTGGAACCTGGCCCTCGGGCTGGCCGTCGGCGGGATCATCGGCCTCCTCCTGCACGAACTCGAAGGCAGGCTCAGGGCGCCTCATCAGAGCCTGCGCACGCTGCTCGCCCTGGCCGCGCTGATCACGGCGTACACCGCAGCCACGCTGATCTCCGCCTCCGGGTTCCTGGCCGCGTTCATCGCCGGGCTGATCGCTGGACGCAGCCACCGCCGCCTGCGCAGGCAGGATCCTGTCGCGGCAAGCTTCTACGAGTACTCGGCGGGTATCTTCGGGCGCCTCGTCCGCCTCACCGTCTTCTCGCTGCTGGGCGCGAGCCTCGTGCCCAGCGTGCTTTGGCGGCTCGCACTGCCAGCCCTGCTCGTCACGTTGACCCTGGTGGTGGTGGCTCGGCCGCTGACCGTCATGCTGTTGCCGCTCGATCGACGGGGCCGATACCGCTGGTCGGAACTGGCGTTCGCGGCCTGGGTGCGGGAAACCGGAGTGGTCCCGGGAGCCCTCGCCGCCCTGCTGCTCGCCCAGAATGCGCCGCTGGCGCCCGAGGTGGCGGCGTGCGTGTTCGCGGCGGTCATCGTCACCTTGCTCGTACAGGCGCCGACCACGCAATTCCTGGCGCGTCGCCTCGGGCTCCTGCACTGATCCTGCCCGATTCTGAAGGAGCCCACAGGCGTTTCGACTGGGGCCATGCCCGGACTCGTGGGCAATCCAGATGGCCACACCATTGGACCGCGGATTGTCCTGATGGAGCAACCCTCGCGGCCAAATGGCCATTTATGATACCCTAATGCTAGGAATCTCCGCATCTGCGGTCGTGTCCGGCGACTTCCGGACGAGGTGGAATTCATGCTGCGTCTTTTCCCCGACCTCAGCGACGATCTCTTGAAGCGCCTCTACCATAAGGGCGCCCACGCGCACTGGACGTCCGAGGACATCGATTGGGACGCTCCGGTGTCCCTCGACGACCGCGGCGGCCTGGCTCTGGCCCGCGTCCTGAGCCCGGTCTATCTCGGCGAGCAGTCCGCCATGATCGGGGCCGCGAACGTGCTGCCGCAACTCGCCATGGCTGGCGAATCCACCGCCCAGCTCTACCTGACCACCTTCATCGGTGACGAGGCCCGCCACTTCGAGGTGCTCACCCGCCTCTACCATCGCCTTGGCCATGAACCGGTCTCGATCCGGGCGCTGCCCGCGATGCTGCGCTACCACCATCGCCTGCGCCAGGGCGACCGCGTCGACTGGGTCTGGGGCATCCTCATCTCCGATCTCTTCGCCAAGAACTTCTACCAGATGTTCGCCCACGATCAGCAGGACCAGCTCTTCGGCACGATGTCGCAGCGCATCCTGGTGGACGAGTCCCGGCACCAGGCCTTCTGCGACCACTACCTTACCCAGGTGATGCCGCATCTCGGACCCGAGCGCCGCAATGCCCTGCGCAGCATGCGCGACGAACTCCTCGACATCATGGAGGACATGCAGACCGTGCTGGGCGAAGACGCGGAGGTGCTTGGCTTCCACGGCCAGGACATGCTCGACCGCGTCATGGCCGATGTGGCCGTGCATGCGCACCGCATCGGCCTCGACGACGAGCCGCCGCCGAGCGGTGGACGGCCGCGTCCACGCCGGGAGGCCGTCGATCTCGCGGCGCGACGCAGGCAGAAGGCGCAGGAGGGCGCCCAGGGTCCCCTGCAGAGCCTCGAGCCGCAGGAGTGCGACTGCGGGGTTTGCCCCATCGCGGCGATCTGCCAAAGCCGCATCGTACGACGGGCCGTCGCCCGCTGAACAAGGTCCCGCCCGACACCACCGCCGCCACGCGGCGGTGGTGTCTTTCCCTGTGTCGCGCCGAAGGGACAACCTGACCGCTGCGCGAACTGTGGCGTGAATCCTGAGTGTCAAGGAGGGAAATAGGGTCCTGTTTCCTGCAACCAACCCACGAGGGGAGCAATGTTCTTG
>JAJZIE010000146.1 GCA_021810725.1 Bacillota bacterium
GACAGGGGCGGGATCAAGCCAAGGCACGCAGAGCGGGTCCTCCTCCGGCGGTTCGTCCGACATGTCGTCGGGCGGCGGCTCTTCGTCCTCGTCAGGCGGTGGCGGTTCGTCGTCCGGCGGTGGAGGATCTTCGGGTGGTAGCGGCGGCGGGTCGAGCGGCATGAGTTCGGGCGGTGGATCGTCCGGCGGTGGCGGCTCGAGCGGCGGCGGCGGCTCAAGTGGCGGCTCCTCGTCCGGAGGGAGCTCAGCCCTGCAGTCCGCGCTCCAGACGCCGACGGGCCAACAAGCCCTTGAAGCCTCCATGGAAAAGATCGTGCAGTCCCCCCGCATGTCCCAGACGATCTCGGCGGCTGTGCGGCAAGCTTTGATGCAGATGCTGTCGGGCGGTTCCTCGTCGTCCTCGGGTGGTGGCGGCTCGTCCTCCGGCGGTGGAGGCTCCTCGGGCGGCGGCGGCGGTGGCGGTTCCAGCGGCGGTGGAAGTTCAGGCGGCGGCAGCGGGGGCGGCGGCGCGGCCTGAGCCGCGCCCGCCACCAGGCGGCGAGGCTGACATCGTCGCATGGTGGACAAAGGAGACTGCTGCCTGCGCGTCGAAAGGGCCGCCCTGGAGGCGACGCGCGTGAACAGGGCACCGGCGGACACGCAGTATGGCAGGGCTGTAGCCGGCCTGTTCGTCGTCAGTGTTCTGTTGAGCCTTGCCGTCACGCTATGGCCGGGCGCGGTGCCGAGTCCGAACTGGACCTGGCTCGGCGTGTCCTACGTCATCGCGCTGGTGGTCGCCGTGTTCGCGTATGTGAGACCCAGGATGACGAAGCGGACGGACCCGTCCTACCTCGCCATCGTGCTTGTCACGATCAGTGTCATGGCCACGGGCGGGCAGACCTCGCCGCTTTGGCCGCTCTACTTCCTGGTGGTCGCCGGCGCCGCGATGTTCTCGCCGTTCAGGCGGGTCCTCATGGTCGGCCTGGTGGCGGCCGTGTTGAGTCTGACGCCAGCGCTGTTCGGCCCGCTTTCGACCCACTTCATCGCCCGGGATCTCGTGATGATCGTCCTCCTGGGCGTGATCGGCTACCTGTCGGCGTTCCTCTCCGCGGAGGCGCGCGACCAGCGCAAGGTGCGCGAACTTCTCGAGGAGATCTTCAGGGCCAGCAGCTTCGAGCAGGGCGACGAGCTCGGCTCGATGCTTGGCGGCGTCGTCGCCGTCCTCCGACGGTTGACGCGGGCGGACTACGTGATCTGCTACCTGCTGTCCGAAGATGGGCAGCAGCTCATTCCCGAAGCTTCGGACATCTCCCCGGGCGTGCCGGACGACGAGGCGAACGTACTGCGTTCCTGGCCCGTGCCGGTGGGGCAGGGCGTCACCGGCTATGTCGCCCGGACGGGAGAGCAGGTGATGACCGGAGATCTGGAGCACGACCCGCGCTCGGTGATCATCCCTGGTACGCCCGATCTCTCCACGTCGGCCATCTTCATCCCGCTGAAGCTGGAAGAGCAGGTCGTGGGCGTGCTGCGCGTGACCCATCGCGGCACGGGCTTCTTCACCGAGCCCGACCTGCGCATGGCGGAAGTGTTCGGCCGACACGCCGCCTTCGCGATCCAGAACGCCAGGCTCTATGCGGAGACGCGGCACCTGTATCGCAAGATGCGCCTGCTCAGCATCACCGACGGGCTGACGGGCCTGCACAACCAGCGCTACCTCAGCGAGGAGGCTCCGCGCCTTCTCGGGGAGGCGCGCGCGGCGGGCCAGCCCCTCTCGGTGCTCATGATCGACACCGACTGCCTCAAGTCCGTGAACGACCAGTTCGGCCACGCGTTCGGCGACGAGTTCCTGCGGGAGCTTTCGGCCGTGCTGCGCCGCGAAGTGCGAAGCGGCGACATCGTGGTGCGCTACGCGGGTGACGAGTTCATCGCGCTGCTGGTGGACGCTCCAAGCGAGGCGGCCAGGCAGGTGGCGGAACGCATCCGGCTCGCGGTGCAGGCCATGCAGATCGGCATCGACATCCCACTCGCGGTCAGCATCGGCATCGCCACGTTCCCCGACCATGCCGATGATCTCGACAGCCTGCTCAGGGCAGCCGACCAGGCGCTGTACATGAGCAAAGGCGCAGGGCGCAACCGCAGCACCATCTACACGCTCGCAGCCAAGTGAAAGAGGGGTGGTTCCCATGGGTGATGGCGAGTTCCGTGCCTACAACCTCGACCTCCTGACCCGGGTTATCGCGGCCTGCCGGGATCCGCGGGAGCTCGAGAACCTGCTGCGCGAGGTGTGGACGCCGGGCGAGCTCCGCGACGCGGCACAGCGCGTGGAGGTGGCGGCGCAACTGCTCGAAGGCAGCACGTACGAGATGATCGCGCAGTTGACGGGAGCGTCCACGGCCACCATCAGCCGCGTCCGCCGCAGCATCGAGCGCGGCGAGGGCACCCTCGAGACCGCTCTCGTGAGGAGCGGTCGCGGCGAGGGCGGACGCTTGCGCAGGCGCTCCTGGGCGGCAGGAGGCATGCTGGAATAATGTCGTCTCATCCCGTTGCAGAGACCGTGCGGCAGCGCCGCACGGTCTACAGTTTTCGCCCCGAGCCTCTGCCCCAGGGCCTGATCGAGGAACTGCTCGAGAGCGCGTGCCATGTCCCGAACCACAAGCATAGCGAGCCTTGGCGGTTCGTCGTCGTGCGCGGCGACGCGCTCGAGCGTCTCGCGGACCTGCGGGTGGAACTGCAGCGTCGGCGCGCCGCGAAGGACGGGAAGCCAGTCGGGAATCTCGACCTCTTCAGGGCGGAGGTCGCGCAGGCGGCGGCCGTCGTCTACGTCGTGCAGGTGGTGGCCGACGACGAGAAGCGCAGACAGGAGGATTACGCCTCCTGCATGATGGTGGCCTACGCGCTGCAGCTCGTCGCCTGGGAGCAGGAGGTGGGGGCGCGCTGGAACACGGGCCAGCTGATCCGGGGCGCCTTGGTGCGGGAGTTTCTCGGCCTAGCGGAGGACGAGGAGGTCGCCTGCTGCCTCCTGCTCGGCTATCCGGCGGAGGTCCCGCCCAACTGGTCCCACAGGCCCCTTGAAGAGGTCACCCGCTATATCGAGTAGCCCCCGTCGACCCGCAGCGTCGCGCCGCTGATGTAGCCGGCGTCCGGCGAGAGCAGGAACTCGACCGCGGCCGCCACCTCATCGGGCTGGCCAAGCCGGCCTGCCGGGATCTCCCGGCCGAGGGCTTCGCGCTCCAGGTCGCTGAGGCGCGACAGCATCGGCGTTGCGATCGCCCCCGGGGCGACGACGTTGATCGTGACGCCGCTGCGGCCGACCTCGTTCAGCGTGGCGCGGGCCAAGGCGCCATAGCCCGCCTTGGCCGCCGCGTAGCCGGCTTCCATCGCGCCGCCGCGCTCCCCGTAGACCGATCCGATCAGCACCACCCGGCCGTAGCGGCGCCGGATCATGCCCGGCAGGAACCCCCGCAGCATGCGGTAGGCTGCGCCAAGATGGATATCCTGCAAGTTCCGCCACAGCGACAAGGGAAGATCCTGCACGAGGGCGAACTGACTGATACCTGCCGCGTGCACCAGGTGGTGCGGCGTGCCTACGTCGGCCAGCACCTGCTGGACGAGGGCGTCGACGGCCGAGAGGTCCCGGAGGTCGGCCTGCAACGCGACCGCCTGCGCGCCCTGCGCAATTATTTGCGCGGCGAGTGCATCGATTTGCTCGCGATGCATGTGATAGTGCAGGACGATCTGGCTGCCGGGGTGCGCCAGGCGTCTGGCGATGGCGCCGCCGATGGCGCCGCTGGCTCCGGTGACAAGGATCGTCGACATTTTGCTCAGGCACCTCCGGCCGCAAGCTCAGGAAAGAAGGATACGCCCAATGCTGGTTTACCTGAACGGCAAGTATCTCGACTACGCACAGGCCCTGCTGCCTGTGGACGAGCGCGGACTCCAGTTCGCCGACGGCATCTACGAGGTGGCACTCGTCTGGGGTGGCCAGTTTGTCGATCTCGACCGGCATCTGGAGCGCCTGGAGCGGTCGGCGCAGGCCGTCGAACTTGATCTTCCCTTCACGCGGTCCGAGATTCGTTCCGTCGCGGACGAGCTCCTGCGCCGGGAGCACCCGACGCAGGCGGCCCTCTACCTGCAGGTGACGCGTGGCGTCGCCCCGCGCGACCACCAGTTCCCAGCGGTCGTGCAGCCGACCGTGATCGCGTACCTCAAGGGTGCGCACATGGACGAGGCAGCCCTCCAGCACGGCGTTCGGGCCATCACCGTGCCGGACCTCCGCTGGCTGCGCTGCGACATCAAGTCGGTTTCGCTGCTGCCGAATGTGCTGGCGCGCCAGCAGGCCGCCAACCGCGGCGTGCGCGAGGCGATCCAGGTGCGGGCGGGGGTCGGGGTGACGGAAGGGTCGGCCACGAACATCTGGATGGTGCACCAGGGCAGCATCGTCACGGCGCCCGCCAGCAACTGGATCCTCTCCGGCATCGTCCGCAGCGTCGTGCTGGAACTCGCCAAGGCCGAGAAGCTGCCCGTGGCCGAGCGCTTCGCTTCTGCGGAGGAGCTCTTGCAGATGGACGAGGTGTTCATGACCAGCACGACGTCCTTTGTCACGCCGATCGTCGAGATCGACGGCCGGAAGGTCGGGGACGGCGAGCCCGGGCCCGTCACCATGCGGTTGCAGGAGCTTTATCTCCAGCGTCTCGAGCAGCTCACGCACGCCACGCTCGGCTGAGCATTTCCACGATTCCGACTGGCCCGCCGCTTCCCCGCCGCATATGCCATGGGCGGGAGGTGGCGGGCTTGGTGCAGATGCGGCCCGTGGCGATCGCTCAGGGGACGGCGGTGGGCGTGGAGGTGGAGCTGCCGCGCACCCACCTCGTGGTGGTGACGACGGACAAGGGGTTCCTGATGTGTGGCGCGCTCGATGTCGCGCTCCTCTCGACCAAGCTGCGCCAGCGGGAGATCGTCGCCGGCAGGGCCGTCGGGGTACGCACCATCGACGAACTGCTCGCGGCGCCGCTCGAGTCCGTGACGCCGGCCGCGGAGGCTCTCGGCGTGACGGTGGGCATGCGGGGCAGCGACGCGATCGCACGCATGCTGTAGGTCTTTTGGCGGCCGGGCCGGGCAGGCTGTGCGCCGGGTGCTTACCCGGCGGGCGTCTGTGCGGCCGGCCGCCCTTCGCTGCGCCTGGCCCGCATGCGCACCGACCAGGCCAGGATGAGGCCCGAACAGACGGCGATGGCCGCAACGGCGGGAAAGGCGAGATGCGCGCCGCCGAACTGCAGCAGCCCCCCGACCACCAGCGGAGCCAGGGCGGCGCCAGCCTGCTTGACGCTGAGGGCCCCGAATGTGCGTCCGCGCACGGCCTCGTCGCCCATGGACGCCTCGTAAGCGGGCATCACGACGAATACGGTCATCTCGCCCGCGGTGAAGACCACCATGTCCAGGATCAGCCAGAGCGGATTCCGCAGATAGGCGATCCCGAGATAGGCGATGGCGAAGAAGCCGAGCCCCGCGGCAAAGCCCTTCGCTGGACTGAGACCGCCAAGCCAGCGGTTGAGCGGGATCTGCCCCACCGCTACCATCGCCGTATTGACAAGGGTCATGACGGCATAGAGCTCAAGGCCTCCTGGCACGGCGCCGCGCAGAAAGGCGGGGAAGATGGTCTCGATCACCATGTAGACCCCGAGCTGCATCGCCCCACCCAGGACGTAGAGCCAGAGGGAGGGGTCGTGTCCCATGCGGCGCATGGCCTCCCTGTTCGTCACGGTCCGCAGCTGGCGTCCGGTCTCGGGCACGGTGACGAAGAGGAGCAGCACAACGAGCAGGCTCGCTAAGGCCGCGCCGAGGAAGACCGCCGTCGGGTGCGCGACGACGAAGAAGGCGCCGAGAAACGGTCCGATGGCCGCTCCCACATTCATCGCCACCCGACCGTAGGCGTAGGCCTGCGCGCGCTCCTCGGGCAACGTGACGTCCGCGATGGCCGCACTCTGCGCCGGCCCCGAGACGGCGCGCGCGAGTCCCTGCAGACCGTTCAGGAGAGCATAGGCGAGGGCACCCTGGGAAAAGGCGAAGCCTGCCATGGCCAGGATGGACAGCGTATTGCCGAGCAGCATCGTCCGGCGGCGCCCCAGATGGTCCGCGGCCACGCCGCCGAGCGTGCCGGCCAGGACGCGCACGAGCGGGCCGATGCCGGCGACGACGCCAGCCACGGCCAGGCCGGAGCCCGCCTGCGTCAGGCGCACCGCGATGAACGGCAGCACCATGTAGGTGGCGACGGCTCCGAGGAACCGCGCCACCGCCAGCGAAAGCACGGGACCGCGCGGCCGTAGCCAGCCGCTCATCGCCATGAGGCACCGCGGCGTTTGATGGAGTCCCAGTGGTTAGTGCGTGGCCCTCTGT
>JAJZIE010000147.1 GCA_021810725.1 Bacillota bacterium
GACGTCGAGCGGGCGCTGTGGCGTTTCGAGAAGTGAGGCGGGCAAGAGGCCAAGCTGCACCGCTACCGGCAGGTAACCCTGCTGCATGGCCCAGGCGGTGGCCACCGGACTGTACGTCTTGATCGCCATGGTGGCGGCGGCGATGGCGCTGACGGGCTCACGAGGGCCGAACAGGGATGGCCCGACGCCCTGCACGAGGCCGTCCAGCCGTGCCGTGGCGATGGCCGCGAAGTCCGGGCTGCTGGGTGGCACGTCGCCGAACACGGGCGGCGGGTCCCGCAGCAGCGGCACATCCAGCGTGGCAAGCAGTTCGCTGACGAACTGGCCACGCGTCATAGGCCGCAGGGCCGCCTTGGCGGCCGGGGTGCCGGCACTTGCGGGCAACCCGAACAGCAGGGCGAGGAAAACGATCGGCAGAGCGCCGAAACCGCGCAAGAGCGGCTGAAGGGCATGTTTCATCGCACTAGACTACCATGCCGGGCCCGCGCCGCGCGAGTGCCGAAGCATGAACCGTCTAGCCACGTCCGCGCCGCACTTGCAGCATCGCGCCACGGTGGTAGTCTCTAGGTCAGAGGTCATCACCGAGGAGGTTAGAACGCCATGCTGTTGCGCTGGATCTTGAAGCTCATCGGCTTCGGCTTCCTGCTCGGAGCCGGCACGCACTGCGGGACGGACCGCGATGAGGCGAAGGAAAAGGCGAGAAGGTATCGCCGGCACGCCGCCAAGCGACTCCACCATCTCGCTGATCGCATCGCCGAGATCGGCGAGGAGAGCGAGCCAGAGCCTGGTGCTTAGGCAGGTCGTTCGTGGATAGCCGACTGGGCCGTACGGCCGCGGTCCTGCGCTTGGCGCTGGGAGCGGCCGTGCGGGCGCTTTGGCTGACACGCGTGCGTTACCGCGGCATGTCTCCCGAGCAGCGCATCCAGGCGGAACGCCACCTCTGGGCTCTTGAGGGACGCCACCTGCGCGACGCCGCCACTAGGCAGGGCGGCATGCTGATCAAGCTCGGCCAGTTCCTGTCGACGCGGGCCGATGTGCTGCCCGAGGAGTTCACGCGGGAGGTCGGCCAGCTCCAGGATGTCGTGCCGCCGGTCGGTTGGCTGCAGGTGGACGCCGTCCTACGCGCGGCCTACGGCCCGCGCTACGTGCCGGACGTGTTCCAGTCCATCGAGCAGACGGCCGCCGCGGCCGCGTCGCTGGCGCAGGTCCATCACGCGCGCCTCGCGGATGGACAGGCTGTCGCCGTCAAGGTGCTCCGCCCCGGGATCGAGCGTGCCGTGCGCATCGATCTCGACGCGGTGCGTATCGCCGTGTCGTGGATGGTCCGGCTGACCAGCTGGGGCAAGCGCTTCGACCTGCTGGCCATCTGGCGCGAGCTCCGCGACACCACGGAGCAGGAACTCGACCTCCATGGCGAGGCCGAGCGCAGCCGGCGGTTCGCCGAGAACTTCAAGGACGATCCGATGGTCGGGGCACCGGCCGTCATGCACGACCTGACGCGGTCCGGCGTGCTCGTGATGGAGCTCGTTCAGGGCATCAAGCCCGATCAGCTCGAGGCGCTCGACGCCGCCGGGATCGACCGGCAGGCCCTGGCGAAGCGTCTGATCGAAAGCTACATGAAGCAGTGGCTCGTCGACGGGTTCTTCCACGCCGACCCGCATCCGGGCAACATCTTCGTGCGGCCGGACGGCGCCCTGATCTACGTCGACTTCGGCATGATGGGCGAGATGCGCCCGCAGGACCAGACCGCGTTGCGCGAACTGGTGCAGGGTGTCATCGAGCACGATCTCGACCGCGCCACACGCGGGCTCGTGGACCTTGGCTTCGTCCGGCCCGGCGCCGATCTCGCCAAACTCAGGCGCGCCTTCGGCTTCCTCCTGGACCGGCTTCTCGGCACCACGTTCTTCAGGGCCAGCGGACCGGAGGTCGAGGCCTTCGTCCGCGAGATCCGGGACTTCCTGTACGAGCAGCCATTCCAGATCCCGGCACGCTACACGTTCCTCGGACGGGCGCTCGGCATCCTCTCGGGGATCGTGGCCCCGCTGGCGCCCGGCCAGAACTTCGTGCGACTGCTGATGGACGGCGCGCGCCGCTATGCCAGCGGCTCGACGGGCGCCGGCACGCGGCAGGTGCTGCGCGGCGTTCTCCGCCGGCTGCAGGAGCCCTTGCAGCAGGCCTTGCGCCTGCTCTCGAAACTCGACCGCGACGACTATCGCATCCCGATCGACTTCGAACCGCTGGCGCGCGAGATGAAGGCCGGTCGCGCGGCGCTTCGCGCCCTGACCTGGGTCACCCTGGGGGGCTTCGCGGCCCTGGTCGCCGCCCTGGTGGGCGTGGCGATGGTCGGACTTCGGGATGTGCTGATCGTTTTGAGCGTAATCTTCTTTGTTGGAGCGATCTTGGCGCAGCGCAGGGCCTGACCGAGGATACCGGCCGCAAGCCCCTGGCTTCAGCGATGGGGATAAGTCCGGATTGAGCCACGGACCGAGAAAGAATCCCCCGGCTTTAGCCCTGGGGAGAACGTCAAACATAGGGGGAACGGGTTTGTTGGTCTCCGCACGGCGGCGGCGCTGGATCAAGGCCGTGCTGGTCGCACTCCTGATCGCCGCCGTCGCCAGCGTCGGCTGGAGTTTCTACATCGGTTGGACGCTCACGCACCTGCCAAGGGCCAAGATGCCGACGAATCCGCGATACTGGGGCATGCCGTACAAGACGATCCGCTTTCCGAGCGCGGTCGACCACCTGCGCCTACATGGCTGGTGGATCCCGGCGCCTCACGCCACCATGACGGTGGTGTTCTCGCACGGCTTCGGATCCAACCGCGCGGACATCGGCGTGCCGGGCCTCCTGATGATGCGGGCGGTGCACCTTTGGGGCGCGAACATTCTCACCTTCGACTACCGCGCCGAGGGGCGCAGCCCCGGCACGATGGTCTCGGTCGGGGAGTACGAGGTGCGGGACCTCGTTGGCGCGGCGGAGGCGGCGCGCACGCGGTTCGCGCCGAACCTGCCCGTGGCGTTGGTGGGATACTCGATGGGCGCGAGCGTCGCGCTCTTGGCCGGCGAGCGGGATCCGCACGTCGCGGCCGTCGTCGCCGACAGCCCGTTCGCGTCGCTTGCGCCGTACCTTTCGCACAACCTGCCCGTCTGGACGGGTCTGCCCTCGTTTCCGTTCGACTGGTTGCTCCTGAATGTGGCGGCACCCATCCTTGGCATCTCACCGAACCGCGTGAACCCGCTCGCGGGGGTGAGGGCCTTCGGCCAGCGGCCGGTGCTGCTGATCGCCGGCACCGCCGACAAGACGATTCCCCACCGCGACTCGGTCGAGCTCTACCGGGCCCTGAGGCAGACGGACCCCAAGGCGGCGCTCTGGCTGGTGCCGGGGGCGCACCATGTGGAGTCGTTCCAGCTGCGCCCCCTCGCTTACTTGATGCGGCTCTACGACACGTTGCACCAAGTGGACAAGAGCCTTAGGCGCGTACCGAACTACGGCCTCTGAAGGTCCGTGCCGCTCAGGCGTCCCGACCATGAAGCGACGAGCGACCAGAGCCTGATCCAAGTCGGAACGGGTGGAGCCTCGAGAGCGACGCGTCTTGCGCCGATGGACAGATAGCCCACCGTGCCGCCCCGGGCGACCGCGGCAGCCGGGGAGAGATTCAGGGCAGGCTTGCCGCCCTGCGGCAGAAAGAGCGGGCCCGCCGTGCGCAGCACCTGGGACGTGCCGCCAGGCCAGATCAGCCTCCCTGCGACTTGCCCGGCCGGAAGCGTCTCGGCCCTCGCCCGGGCGAACGCCCAGTCAAGCAGGCGGCGAGCGTCCTCAAAGCGCACCGCGTCGCTCTGCTCGCCCATCACCACGCCCACGGCCACGTCCTTGCCGCGCTGCGCCGCGAACAGGAGGACATAGCCGGCCGGAACCGTCTGGCCCGTCTTGATGCCGATGGCGCCCCCGTAGCTCCAGAGCAGGCGGTTCAGGCTGCGGATCTGCTGGCCCTGGGAGAGCGTCGCCGTGCGCAGGCGCACGATGGCGGCCAGGGTGGGATTGCGCAGCGCCGCCTCGCCGAGCCGGATCTCGGCTTCCGGAGAGAGCTGGTCGAGCGAAGAGAGACCGCTCGGGTCCCCGAGCGCGGGCAGACCGAGCCGGAGCGCTGCCCCGACAGACTGCATACGTCCGAGCAGCCCGCTTGCCCCGCCGGGCGAGAGAGCGGCCAGGATGTCCGCGGCGTTGTCGGCGCTCGGGAGCAGCATCGCGAGCAGGAGGTCGCGGACGGTAAGCGTTTCGCCTGTGACGAGGGGCAACTCGCCGTGGCCAAGGCGCAAACCTTCGTGCGCCGCCGCCGCATCTTCGGCCGTGACGACGATGCGACGCGAGAGCGGCAAGCCCTCCTGCAGGAGGGCAAGCGCCGTCAGGATCTTGATGGTGGATGCCGTCGGGCGAAGGTCGTTTGCCTTGCGGCCCGCGATGATCCGGCCGTCGTAGGAGATGGCGAAGGCCGGTGCCGCCACCCCGGACAGGGGCGGAGGCGCCGGCCGGGACCAGTCAGCGGACTGGACGCTCGGAAACGGGGCGGGCAGGACGGAGACGGTTGCGTAGATGGCGGCCGCGACGGCCACGAACGCCGCGACGACTGACCTGGCTTTCACGGACCGTAGACGGTGACCTCGGAAACGGGACCCGGCGTGACGAGTTCGTTGCCCGCCGCAAGCGCGCGTGCCACGACGAAGCCGTCCACGGGCTGTCCGTTCGGGAAGACTACCGTCAGCCTGCTGCTGGGACTGGTGGTCGAGGTCTGGGTGACGGGGAAGCCGGCCTTCTGCAGCAGGGCCACGTACGCCGAGGAGCCCTCGACCGCGACGGGCACGTTCTTGGGCGATGGGAAGGCGGGCAGGCCGGTCCAGGCGCCCGTGCTGCCGTAAGGCTTCAGGATCTTGGTCACGTCGGCCGGGTTGAGCACGTCGTAGTACGCCCCGTCGATCTGGTTCTCGTGGTTGATTCCGGGTAGCGGCATCGGCGCGAGGTCCATCGAGTCGCCGTTGCTGCCGAGGGTGATATGCTGCACGTGGCTATGGGCCAGAGTGAGGCCGAGCGAAAGCAGCTGGCTGTTCGAGAGGTTCGTCGCGACATCCTTGCGCCAGGTGGAGACGAGCGCCGGAAGGTGCAGGGCCGCCTGCACCGGGTTGTGCAGGAGCTTGTCCTTCAGCGCGAAGAGCACCTGGGCCTCGGCGTCCATGCGCTGGAAGTCCGTGGTGCGGTACGTGTTGGCGGTGTTCTGGCGGACGCGGATGTAGGCGAGCACCCAGGGCCCGGAGAGGCAATGGACCCCTGGCTGGAAGTCCGCGCCGCTGTGGAGCGGATCGTAGATGCGCGCCGGAATGTCGATGTTGACGCAGCCGACGGCGTCCACGGCGTCGACGAATCCCTGGAAGTCGGTGGCGACGTAGGCCTTGATCGGCATGCCGGTGAAGTGGCTCACGACCTGCATCGCGAGCTCCGGCCCGCGCTGCGGGCTCTGCGTCAAGCCGAGGAAGAAGCTCTCCTTGATCTTCGGCACCGGGTCGTTCCACTGCGGCAAGGCGATCAGGAGGTCCCGCGGGATCGAGATCAGCGTGACCGTGTGCTTCTGGGGATCGATGTGGGCGACCATGAGAATGTCCGCCTGCCCGCCGGATGTGCCGAGCGAGAGGGGCCCGCCCGCCTTCCGGGCGTTGTTGCCGATGAGCAGGATGTTGAAAGGCACGTTTGTGGCCACCTTCGCCGCGGAACCGCCAGGGGTCGCCGAGGCGCCGAACCAGCTTCGCACGTAGGCGCCGGCTCCGATCAGCACGAGGACGACGACCAGGAGCCAGATAAACCTGGGGCGCAACCGTTTCTTCAAACCTTTACCTCCTGCGTCCAGGCTCGACGGCACATCGGCGAACGCTTAGAATTTCTCTCAGTTTCCCGGGGGAGCTATCGCCATGTTCACGTTGCAATTGCCCGAACTAGGACCGGACGAGCGGGAGCTCGCCTGCAATGCCCTGGCCAACACCTTGGCCTGCTCGCTGGACGAATCCCTGCTGAGCAGGGTGGGAGAGTTCGCCTGGGCCGACGCTAGCGTGGAGAACCCGGCACCGGCGCTGCATGCGGTGCCGTCCAACCGCTATGACCGCGCCGCACTGCATCTCTGGCACGAGGTGCTGGAGCCACGTGGTGTGAGCACGTCCCGCCGCGAGGCGCAGGCACTTTTGAACCTGCTCGACGACTGCTTCAAGGTAGCGAGCCGCCTGCACGGCGGCAAGCTCTGGCCGATGATGCAGGCAAGCATCTGGCGCAGCCTGCGCGATCAGCTTCAGCATGACCTCCAGACGGCCG
>JAJZIE010000148.1 GCA_021810725.1 Bacillota bacterium
GAGGCCACTAGGCCTGAGGACCCGGTGCAGCTCCATGAGGCCTGCCTGGGCATCCGGCAGCTCCCCAAGCACCGCCACGAGCAACGCCGCGTCAAACTGCCCGGCCGCGAAGGGCAGGCGCATGGCGTCGCCCTCGACGTAGCGCACGCTCCGGATGTGCTTCGCCTCGAGACGCTCTTTCGCCATGGCGAGCATCTCGGGCTGGATGTCGAGGAGCCAAAGGGTGCCCTCCGGAATGCCGCGCGCGATCTCGACGCTGTAGTAGCCGGGACCGGGACCGATCTCGAGCACCTCGGCGTCGCGCGGCAAGGCAAGGTTCCGCCTCAGTGCCGAAGGTGAAAGGATCAACCCGCGCAGCGGGTGCAGGAGATGTCTTGCCCGGGTGTAGGGCATCGGCCCCGCCCCGTGCCCATGATGACCTGGCATGTCCGAAAGCGCCTCCTCCGGCCCAGTCTGGCCGAGGGAGGCGCCGCCTGCCATTGGTCCCGGGAGCAGTCTTGCCGCTAGGCGGGCGCGCCGCCCTGCGCGGAGACCACCTTCGTCACCACCCAGTGGTGCTTGCCGAGCGGTCGCGACTTCTGAAAGCCGTGCCGCTCGAACATGGCGACCGGCCCGTTGTACATGTAGGGCAGCGACTTCGGCACCTCGCGCCCATTGAAGTCCTCCGGATAGCTCTCGACCACGCCGCCGCCTCGCTCACCCGCCGCTCCTTCGCCACCCGGTTGTGCTCCGCGCTCGTGCGGTCCAGTTCGCCGTGGAACCCCGTGCACCAGCAGCCGCCCCAGACGCCGTTGTGCCGCTCGACGAGCTGCCCGAAGTCCGGCCAGGTCCCCTGATCGAGGGGCTTCACCTCGCACTCCGCCACGGCTACCCCTCCCCCAAGGGCGATGTCGAGCGTGAGATTAGAGTTCCCCTGTTGCGGGGGCGGTCCTGCCGACTTGGTACGCAAGGGGTGTGGTGGACTTAGCGAGGTTTCGGCCCCCACATCTATTGCATGACTCAGGCAATTATGCTTAGATCTAGCCAACACTCTGCGTGCCAAAGGCAAACCCGGCGAAAGCCGGGGACGCAAAGCCACGGGTCTAAGGCGCAATGCGCTAGGACAGCCGGGCCGCCATGCAAAGACGACGAAGACGTGTCGCGGCATGGCGTATGGCCTGCCGCGATTTTGCGTAGACGCGGAGATTACGGTCAGGGGGAGTTCTCATGGCGAAGAATCGGGCACTCGTCGGCGCGACGGTCGGAATGCTCGCGGGAGTGCTGATGCTGGCGCCTTCCGTGCTCGCCGACGGACACGGCGACGGCGGGGCCGTGACCGGGACGGTGACGAGCTTCACCTTGCCAGGTTCAAGCGCGTCGTCGACCGGCAGCGACGGGTCCATCGCCATCAGCGAGGCGAACGGTTCGACCGAGACCATCTCCATTGCGCCCACCACCACCATCGACATGAGTGCCGGCGTGCTGGCGGGGCTGCTCAGCGGCGCCGCATCGACGCAGCAAGTCACTGTGGCGGTTTCCGGCTCGGCCGCCGGAACGCCTGTCGCCCGTGAAATCCGCGTCGCCGAGGGCGGGGACCAGGGCAGCGGCACAGGACCGAGGGGCGAGAGCTACCGCGGCGACATCAGCGCGGTGACCACGACCTCCATCACGATTGGGCAGTACACGCTCACGTTTGCGCCCAATGTCCGCGTCAGTTATGGCGATCGCCGGCTCACGGCGGCGGAGATCCCCACAGGCGTCGCCGCCAAGGTCTCGCTCGACAAAAGCGGTGACGTGACGAGGGTCCAGCTGCTCGCGGATCCGAGCGTACCGAAGGACGAAGCCGTCTCGGGCACGATCACGGCCGCCTCCTCGACAAGCGTCACGATCGGGCAGTACACCCTCGCCCTGTCGCCGAATGCCGTGATCAAGTACCACGACTTCAGCCTCTCCGCGGCGCAGATCCCGACGGGAGTCGAGGCGAAGGCAAAGATCGGCAAGGACCTCACCGTAGGCAAGATCATTCTGGTGACCGACCCGAATCTGCCGCCGTCCAAGGAACTGCACGGCGCCGTGACCGCGGTGGGCACCGGGACGATCTCGCTCGACGGCTACACGCTGAGCGTCGACCCGAGCGCGGCTATCGCGTACCAGGGGACGGCTTACACGCTCGCCAGCATCCAGTCCGGGTGGGACGTCGCCGTCCGTCTGAACGATGGCGGCGCTGTCACCGATATCACGATCGCGCAGGGACCGCAGCAGTCATCGTCCCAGGCGAGCACCGGGTCTTCGCAAGGCGGCGACTGACCGGTCGCCAAACGGCTTCAATGCACTTCTTGCGAGTCGGCCTCGCGACTTGGCGGCGCCAAGTCCGTCGAGAGTCCGGAGCTTTATAGGAGTACAGCCCTACCTAGGCTGCGGTGTTCTTAGAGAATCCAGAAGGAAACCGCTTCGAGGTCTGTTGCCGGCACCAGGCCGGACAGGAGAAGTTCGGCAGGTCGGCAAAACGAAGGAGCCCGCGGCCCCATGGGGTCGCGGGCCCTATGGCGCAAGCTCAGTCGTCGCCCGCCTGCCCGGCCTGCACTGGCCCTTTCGGCGTACGTGCAGGCAACATCGTGCCAAGCCCGCCCCCCACCACCAGCAAACCGCCGAGTAGCTGAAGGGGACCAAGGCCCTCCGCCAGCAGCAGGGCCGATAGGAGCACCGTGACGACCGGCTCGAGCATGCTGAGGATCGAGGCGCGCGCGGCACCGATGCGTTCGAGGCCGGCAAGGAAGGAAAAGATGGCGAGGGCTCCGGGGATGAGCCCGATCAGCGCGGCGTAGAGGTAGCCGTCGAAGGTGAAGCGCTGAAAGTCCAGGCCGCCCAGAATGAGACCCGCGACGGTCAGCGTGACGACGGCGGAGAGGGCGATGTGCGCCGCCGCCACGATGGGGTCGCTGCGGGCGAGCACCTGCTGGCCGAAGAGAATGTAGGTCGAATAGACCGCGGCGGCACCAAGCGCGAGCAACGCTCCTAGCCAGGAGAAGCGCCCACCGACACCGAGCACAAGGAGCAGACCGATCGAGGCCGCGATCAGGCCCAGGACACCCGTGCGCTGAATCGCGCCGCGGCGCAGGATGGCGGAGAGGATCACGACCAGCACCGGATAGACGTAGAGGAAGAGCGCCGCGAGGGCAGGCGAGGCGAGGCGCACCGCCTGCAGGAACAGCACGGACTGCAGGGCGTAGAGGATGCCGCCGAGGACCCAAAGGTGCCAGACGCGCTCGGGCCAAAGTGGCAGGCGCCGTCGCCAGACCACGATCCAGAGCACGGCTGCGGCGAGCGCGAAGCGCAGCACGACGAGGCCGAGCACACTGGCTCCGCCGCGGTAGGCGTAGGTGGCGAAGATCGCCATGGTGCCGAAGGAGGCCGCCGAGACGGCGACGAGGATGAAGCCGAGGATCTCCCGCGAGCCAGCCGAGTGACGACCCCAAGGCACGGCCTGCCATCCCCTCAGGATCCAGACGCCGCCCGGACTGAGATCGCCCGGGCGCTACTGCTCAGAATACGGGAGCGGGCTGCGCTCGGCTAGAGCCTTCTTGACAGGATCGAAAGGCTGTCACTGCGGGGGCGCAATGCCGCATGGGCGGCCGTCACAGGGGGGTTCACGGGCTCACCAACCATTTATCGCAACACCCTGTACTTCGCACGACTGCAGTCTTGGCATACGAGAACATTTCACGCATACTTTCTCTGGTGAATATGTGCATCCTCCTTGCGTATGCTATAATTGGAAGGAGAGTTGATGGCAGGTGAAGACCGCGATGGGGTTTGGCAGGTTGCAAGCACGAGGTCAGGTTACCGTGCCCCTCGGGATCCGGCGGGCGGCGGGCATGGGCCCGGGCGACACCATCCTGTTCCAGGTGGTCGAGCCTGGTCGCTTTCTGGGCATTGCGTTGCCTAGGCACCTGTCCATGACGGACGTGGTCGCCAGATTCGGCGCCCAGGGTACCCTGGATCCAGCCATTTGGGATGAAGCTCACGAGGACATGGTCCGAGATGTTCTCCATGACACATTTGAGAAAGGCGGCAAGCATGATTGAGCGGGAAGCAGCTCGACTTCGGCTGGCTTGACGCCAATATCTTTATCCATCCCCTGTTCACGAGCGATCCGCACCGCCCTGGTTGCATGGCGGTTCTCGACGCAATCCTGCAGGGCCGCGCAACGGGGTGGCTTGATGCGGTAACCTTGCACGAATTGACCTACGCCCTGCCTCGGGCCCTGCCGCGCCGCTTCGCAACGCGCCAGGACGTGTATGCCTATCTGATGGGCTACTTGACATGCGAGACACTGCAATGCGATGACAAGGAAGCCCTGATGGAAACGCTGCGGCTGTGGGTCGAAGCGGCTCCCCGCTTCGGGGACGCGCGCCTCCTGGCGCTGGCAGGAACACGAGACATGCCTGTCTGCACGGTCAACGGCAAAGACTTCCCAGGCGCCCGCAACACCTACGACGCGCAGGTTGGTGGCTGATCTCTCGAGACAGGTGTCGGGCAGCTGGGGAGCGCTACCTGCTCGCTTGGCCTACGAAATCCGCCAGCCTCCGGAAGAACTCCGGAGGCTGGCGCGTAGATGCGGCCCATCTGCGCCGGTTCGTGGATGCAGCACCTCGTACCTACCAGCGCAGCAGTGTCGCTCCCCAGGTGAGGCCTGTGCCGAAGGCCACCATCAGCACGACGTCGCCCTTCTTCAGCTTGCCCCGCTCCCTCGCCTCCGTGAGCGCCAGCGGAATGGACGCGGACGAGGTGTTGCCGTAGCGCTGCACGTTCGTGTAGACCTTCTCCATCGGCACGCCGAGCTGTTCCGCGATGTAGGTGATGATCCTCAGGTTGGCCTGGTGCGGCACCAGGAGGTTGACGTCGTCGAGCCCGAGGCCCGAGTCCTCGAGCACCTGCTTCGCGATCGCCGCCATGTTGCGCGTGGCGTGCTTGAACGTCTCCCGGCCGTTCATCTTGAAGTAGTGCAGGCGGTCGTCCACCGTCTGGTGGCTGGCCGGGTTGCGAGATCCGCCGCCCGGGATGTAGAGCAGTTCCGCCTTCGTGCCGTCGCTCGCGATGCGCGTGGCGAGAATGCCGCCCTCGTCCTCCGCCGCCGGCCCGAGCACCACGGCGCCGGCCGAGTCGCCCAGGAGGACGCAGGTGGCCCGATCGGTCCAGTCCAGGGTGCGCGAGAGCACCTCGCCGCCGATCAAGAGGATCCGCCTGTAGGCGCCTGAACGGATAAGTCCCTGGGCGAGGTTCAGCCCATAGAGGAAGCCGGTGCAGCCGGCCGCGATGTCGAAGGCCGCGGCGTTCTTGAGGCCGAGATTCGCCTGGACGAAGCAGGCGGTGGCGGGGAAAGGCATGTCGCCCGTCACGGAGGCGCAGATCAGCAGGTCGATGTCGTCGGCCATGAGGCCCGCGTCCGCGATGGCCCTGCGCCCAGCCTGGGTGGCGAGATCCGAGGAGGCCTCATCGTCGGCCGCGATGTGGCGCTCCGAGATCCCCGTCCGTTCGACGATCCACTCATCGCTCGTGTCGACCATCTTCTCGAGGTCGTGGTTCGTCAGGACCTTCTCGGGCGAGTAGGCCCCGATGCCGAGGATGCGCGCGCGCGTAGCTTCCATGTCAGACGGCACCTCCTGAGTGGGATTCGCCCGGCAGGAAGCGGGCGGCGAGGATGCGTGCGAGCCAGGCGAGCAGGAGTCCGACGATCAGGCCTGCGAGGACGTCGCTTGGCCAGTGGGCTCCGAGGTAGAGGCGGGACCAGGCGACGGCCGCCGCGTAGACGTAGCCGAGGTAGGTGCCCCATCTCCCATCGCGGCCCCAGACTGCGGCGCCTGCGAAGGCGGCCGAGCTGTGCCCCGAAGGGAAGGATGCGCCGCCGGGCACGGGGCCGAGCAGGATGCCCCTGCCGAGCACCAGGAACGGGCGGGGGCGGCCGATGACGGGCTTCAGGACGAGGTCGACGACGATGAGAACGAGGAGCAGCGCGAGGAGGAGGGTGATGCCGACGCGGCGTTCTTCCCCCTTGCGGAAGAAGAGCTTGAAAAGACCCAGGATCAGCCAGACGCCACCGAACGATCCGAGCCACGTGAGTCCCATCGCCACCGGAAAGAGCCAGTGGGGCTGCCCCGCGAAGAAGCGCAGGATCGCGATGTCGGGGTGCATCAGCGAAGGCCCCACGGTGCCTTCAGCACCTGCCGCCCCTGTGCCGGGGTAAGGTCGCCCGCGGCCTCCATGGCCGCCACGACCTGCGCCTGGCGCTGGGCCGCGGCCTTCGGGTTCGCCAGCGGATCGTAGTAGCTCGGCGCCTGCGGCAGGCCGGCGAGCAGGGT
>JAJZIE010000149.1 GCA_021810725.1 Bacillota bacterium
CTTGTAGAGCATGACGTTGTCGGCCGAGTTCGTCAGACGGTCGTAGACGATGCCGATCTCGCTCTGGCCGGCGGTCGCCACCTCGTGGTGGTGGCGCTCGACCTCGATGCCGCACGCCTTCATGGCCCGCACCATCTCGCCGCGCAGGTCCGAAAGCTGGTCGTTCGGCGAGACGGGCGCGTAGCCCGACTTCGGCCGGATGCGGTGCTGCAGGTTCGGGGCACCGACGTCGCCCGAGCCCCAGTGGGACTCCTCCGAGCCGATCGCGAAAAAGGACTCCTCGGGGTTCACCTGGTAGCGCACGTCGTCGAAGATGAAGAACTCCAGTTCCGGTCCGAAGTAGGCGGTGTCGCCGACGCCGCTCGCCTCGAGGTACGCCTCGGCCGCCTGCGCCACACGGCGCGGGTCGCGCGAGAAGCGCTGCATCGCCGGATCGTAGATGTCGCAGTTGATCGAGAGCGTCGGGCGCTCGTGGAAGGGATCGAGGAAGGCGGTCTCGGGGTCCGGGACCATGATCATGTCGCTCTCTTCGATCTCGCGGAAGCCCCTCAGGGAACTTCCGTCGAACGGCACGCCCTCGCTGAACGCCTCTTCCGCGATCTCCTCGGCGGGGAACGTGATGTGGTGCCAGGTACCGGGCAGGTCGATCAGCTTGAGGTCCACGAACTCGACCGCACCGCTCCGGAGCATCGACAGGATCTCGTCCTTAGTCAAGCCCATCCTCCTCTTCCTGATCGTGATGCTCGCTCAGCACGCGCTCCAGCTCGGCGCGGTTCGACACCGGATAGAGCGAACGCAGGGCATGGGCGGCCATCAGCCTGCTGCGCACGTCGCGCTCGGGCTCCGCCGACTGGTTCTCGACGATGCGCCTCGCCATCGCCAGCGTCTGGCCCGACGCAAGAATGCGCTGGATCTCGAGAAGGCGCTGCACGTCGCTCTCGCCGTAGTGGCGCTGGCCGCCCGCGGTACGGCGCGGAGCGATCAGCCCAACCTGCTCGTAGTAGCGGATCTGCCGCTCACTGAGGCCGGTACGCCTGCTGACGGCGCCGATTCCCATCGGACGGTCCGGCATGCTTGCGCCCCCTCTCTGTCAGCTATAGTAGGCGGCTGCGCTTAAAACGGTCAATCTTTTGTCAGGTTTTAAGCGCAAATCTCACAATGCTCTGGCCAAGCCTTGCAAGGTGGCCACGTCCAGCCCTCTTGACCTACCTCGTCTGTCCGCTTAGTATCTACGTAGACCTACATCTACGTAAGGAGGCTGTCCATGGGCGAGGAGGAAATCGCGGCCGCTCTGGCGTTCTTCAAGGGGCTCGCGGACGAGAGCCGCCTGCGCATCCTCGGCCTCCTGGCCGGGAAGCCGCGCAGCGTCGAGGAGCTTGCGGCGGCCCTCGAGCTCAGGACCCCCACCGTCTCGCACCATCTGCAGACGCTGCGCCGGCTCGGCATCGTCGAGATGCGTCCCGAGGGCACCACGCCCCGCTACCGGCTCGACCTGCGCCGGCTGCAAGACCTCAGCCGGGATCTCCTGGCCTCGGAGAAGGTGCGCAGCCTGGCGGCGACCGACGCGGACGCCGCCTGGGAACGCAAGGTGCTGCGCGACTTCTTCGCCGGCGAGGAGCTCCGGGAGATCCCCGCGAGCCGCAAGAAGCGCCTGGTCGTGCTGCGCTGGCTCGCGGGCCGCTTCGAGCCGGGCCGCTGGTATCCCGAGCGCGAAGTCAACGAGATCCTGCGCCGGCATCACCCGGACGTCGCGACCCTGCGCCGCGAGTTCATCGCGACCGGACTGATGCAGCGCGAGGAGAGCGTCTACTGGCGCGCGGCCGAGCCCGCGACCTGACTCGCATCCACATCCTGCACGGGAAGTCGCCTGCCTTATGCGCATGCTAGTCGCAGGCAGGTGACTTCCGCGTGTGGCAGATGTGGCTCCCGAAGGTCCCACTGCTTCATCTCATCATCCGAACCGCGCTGATCTACCTTGCCGTGCTGCTCGGCCTGCGCCTCTTCGGCAAGCGGGAGGTCGGGCAGTTCACGCTGTTCGACCTCGCGGTCGTGATGCTCGTGGGCAATGCCGTCCAGCCTGCCATCACGGGTCCGGACACCTCCGTCACCGGCGGCCTCGTCATCACCGTCACGCTCTTCCTGCTCAATCGCCTGGTCAACTACCTCACGGTGAGCAACCGGGTCGTACGCGACATCATCGAGGGCCGTCCGACCGTCGTCGCCCGCGGTGGCCACTGGCTGCGGCGCGCCCTGGCGCAGGAGGGCCTGTCCCCGGAAGACTGCCTGCCCGCGCTGCGCGACCACGGCGTCGAGAACATCGACGGCGTGGACCTCGCCGTGCTCGAGGTGGACGGCACCCTGTCGGTGGTACCGAAGGGCCAGGGCCTGCGGCGCGGCAACCGCGTGCTGGGGCAGCACGCCTGAGACGCGCTCCGGCCCAGGAACGCAAAAGACCCGGGCAGGCCTTGGCCCACCCGGGTCTTGTGCGCTCGCTAGCGGTTCAGATCCTGTCGCTCCCCCGACACCATGAAGATCACCGACTCGCCCAGGTTGGTGGCGTGGTCGGCCACGCGCTCCAGGTGCTGGGCGACAAACAGCAGGTGCGTGCCCTGATGGATGGTGCGCGGGTCCTCCATCATGTAGACGAGCAGTTCACGCATCACCTGGCTGTAGAGGTGGTCCACCTCGTCGTCGGTCTTGAGGAGTTCCTCCGCGGCCTGCGGGTCGCGGCGTACGTAGGCGCGAAGCGCGTCGCGCGTCATGCGCAAGGCGAGTTCCGCCATGCGCGGAATGTCGATGAGGGGCTTCATCAGGGGCTCGTCGCCGATGCGCTCCGTGACGCGCGCGATGTCCACCGCGTGGTCCGCCATGCGCTCGAGGTCGCCCACGATCTTGATCGCGGTCCCCACGATACGCAGGTCCGAGGCGGCCGGCTGCTGGAGGGCGATGATCTCGAGACAGCGCGTCTCGATGTCGAGCTGCATGCGGTCGATCTCGTCGTCACCCTCGACGATCTGGTGCGCGAGGTCGCGGTTGCCCTCCGCGAGCGACTTGACCGACTGGCCGATCCGCTCTTCCACGAGCGTACCCATGCGCAGGATATCCTGCTGCAACTCCTCCAGTTCCTGATGGAACGTGCTGCGCACCCTAGGCACTCCCTTCTAGCCGAACCGCCCCGTGACGTAATCCTCCGTCCGGCGGTCGCGCGGTCGCGTGAAGATGTCCCTCGTGGGGCCGAACTCGATGAGCTCCCCGCTGAGGAAAAAGGCGGTGTGGTCCGAGATGCGTCCTGCCTGCTGCATATTGTGCGTCACGACGATCAGCGTGTAGTTCTCTTTGAGCGACTCCGTCAGCTCCTCGATCTTCGCCGTGGCGACGGGATCGAGCGCCGAGGCGGGCTCGTCCATCAGGAGAACCTCCGGTTCCACCGCCAGGGCCCGGGCGATGCAGAGCCGCTGCTGCTGGCCACCGGAGAGTTCGAACGCGCTTTTCTGCAGCTTGTCCCGCACTTCGTCCCAAAGCGCCGCGCGCCTCAGGCTCTGCTCCACGATCTCCCTGAGGCGCGCCTCGGAGCGCTGCCCGTGCACCCTCGGTCCATAGGCGATGTTCTGGTAGATCGTCATGGGAAACGGATTCGGACGCTGAAAGACCATGCCCACGCGCTTGCGCAGCCGCGCCGGATCCTGGCCGCGCGCGTAGATGTCCTCGCCGTCCAGCAGCACCTTGCCGGTGATGCGCGCGCCGGGTACGTGGTCGTTCATGCGGTTCAGGGTGCGCAGAAAGGAGGACTTGCCGCAGCCGCTCGGGCCGATGATCGCCGTGACGGTGTGTTCGGGGATCTCGACGCTGACATCCTTGAGGCCCTGTGCTGCACCGTACCAGAGGCTGAGGTTCTCCACACTGATCTTCGCCGCACTCAACGGAGCCTACCCTCCCGTCGCTCTCCAGCCAGCACCGCCGCCACGCCCGCCGCGATCGCGGACAGGACAAGCAGCAGGGCGGCTGGCCAGAAGGCCCGCGCATCGCGAAGCCTGCCTGTGATCTCAAGATACCATAGCGCCGATGCCAAGGTGGTACCGGCCTGCAGGGCCAGCCGCCCGCGCTCCAGGAGCCCCTGCGCCAGGAGGGCGACGAGCGCCGCCTCGCCGAGCGCGCGTCCGGCCACCCCGAGCAGGATGCCCATGAGCTCGCGCCGCACGAAGCCGTACACGGCCGCCGCGGCCTGGCTCGGCCGCGCCCCCAGAGCCTGTGCGGCCTCCCCCGTCGCCCGGCAGCGGCCGAAGCTCTCCTGCGCGAGCAGCACGGTCTGTGGCAGGCAGAGCAGCGCGAGACCCGCCGCGACGAGGCCGATGCCTGGCGAAAGCCCGAACGCATCGCCGAGCCAGTGCAGCATGACCGCCCCGACCACGACGCTCGGCAAGGCCGCGCTCATGCTCAGCGGCCCGCGCCAGCGCGAGCCCCCGGGACTGAACGCCAGGGCGCCGCCCGCCGCCACCCCGAGAGCCGCGCTCGCCGCCACGGCCGTCAGCGCCGTGAGCACGCTCGCGAGGAGGGGGCCCATGTCGGGGGGGCCATGCGGCCGCCCGACGCCGGCCAGCACGCCGACCCAGACGAGAAGCGGCAGCAGCTGCGTCACGCGGTAACGGGCGATGCCTCGTCTAAAGGCCATGTTCCGCGTTCCTTCCCAGCCAGCCCGTGAGTCCGCCGACGAGTCCCAGGAGGAGCGCGATGGCACCGAGCTCGAGCACCCAGCCGCTCTGGGGCGCAGCCTGCGGCAGCTCGCCGAGCAGCGTGCCCGCAAGGCTTCCGGAGGGCCTGAGCAGATGCGGCCATCCGTTCGCCCCGCCGACCAGCACCGAGACGAGGGCGGCCTCGCCCGCGATGCGCGTCGCCGCCGCGAGCGACAGGCGCAAGGTCGCCTGGCGCACCGGCCGACCGACCGTAGCGGTTGCCGCGTCCGGCGTCAGGCCAAGCGCCAGCGCAGCCAGCCGGGTGTCCCGCCACGTCCTCGCCTCGGCCGCGACACCCTCCGCGACGAGCGGCATCGTCGCGACGCCAAGCCCGAGGCCGGCGAGCAGGCAGCCCGGTCCCAGCCCGACGCCGCGCAGTAGACCGAGGCCCCCGGCGAGCAGGGCGAAGGCGATCAGCACCCCAGGCGTGCCCGCGAGCAGCGAAACGGCGAAGGAACTGCGTCCGGCGAGCCCCACCTGCAGCCCCACGCCCTCGCCCAGGGCGCCGGCGACGATGCCGCCGATGCCGGCCACGGCGGCGCTGCCGGCGGCGATGCCGAGGACGCCGTAGACACCTGGCGGCGCCCAGACGCCCGACATGAAATCGAGGCGCGCCAGGCCCGAGAGCCCCCACGCGACGACCGCCACGAGCGGCAGGAACGAGATCAGCAGCACGATCCGCGTCTGCGTCATGGTGCCTCGTCCTCCCTGGCGACCGCCGCCACGAGGTACGCGGCGAGGTCCGCCCTGAGGTCTCCCCGCCGCCAGACGGCGTACGCCGCGTAGCGCAGGGGGTAGTCCCGCTGCCAGGGCAGCCGTCCCGCCAGGCGGACGACCAGTGGACGCGGCGCGAACTGGAGCTCGACGATGCCGATGCCACCCGGCAACGCCCGCACGAGGTCGGCCACCTGCCCGCTCGCCAGGGCGGTGAGCGCCCCAGGGCGCAGGCGTCCGCCGGCGAGTTCGCGCAGCCGTGCCCGCAGACCCGAGCCGTGCGCGCGCAGAACGAGTTCGATCGGCCGTCTCGGCCCGCCGAGCGCGGCCCAGTTGCGCACCTGTCCGCGCAGGATGGCCTTGAGGGAGGAAAGGCTGAGGCCGCGCGCCAGCCCGGGGGCCGCGATCACGGCCAGCGTCGCCCGCGCGACCTGCCGCCGCTCGAGACCCGGCGCCCCGTACGGCACATCGACCAGCGCCAGGTCCGCGCTGCGCCGCTGCAGGGCCGCAAGTCCGTACGACGAGCCCAGGGCCGAGATCGAGACCGGACCGCCGACCAGCACCTTGAGGCCAGGCCGCGCCGCCTCCGCGAGCGGCAGGAGCGAGGTGGCCCCCGCGATGCGCAGGGCCGGGCCGGGCAGGCAGCCGAAGGCCAGGATGATCAGCGAGAGCAGGGCGAGCCCGATCCGCCAGAAGTCGAGAAAGCGCTGCAAAGGCAGCCCTCCGCGCTCCCGACCTATGCATCGGTGGCCTTGGCCATGCCCGGTATGCGCAGGTGGAACGCGCTGCCGCGCC
>JAJZIE010000150.1 GCA_021810725.1 Bacillota bacterium
TCTCACGGGACCCGGCGCCAAGCGGGTGCTCGGGCTCATGGCCGAGCATGGCGGCACCGTGCAGGCCGCCATCGCGGAGCTGGGTCTCGGCAGGATCGACGACCTCGAGGCGGTGCGCGCCGAGGTGCGCCAGGTGCTCGAGGAACAGCCGAAGGCGCTCGCGGATCTGAGGGCCGGCAAGCAGCAGGTGATGGGCTTCCTGGTAGGTCAGGTGATGCGCCGCACGCGCGGGCGCGTGGCGCCCGACGTCGCCAGCCGCCTGATCACGGAGGAAGTGGGGCAGTAGTGCGGGCGGAAGTGGAGATCACGGGGCTCGGGCAGTCCGGCGAAGGCGTCGGCCGGCACGAGGGCCTCGTACTCTTCGTGCCTGGGGCCGTCCCGGGTGACCGGTGTCTCGTCGCCTGGGAGCCTGGTCGCAGGCGGATGGCGCGCGCGCGCCTGCTCGAGGTGACGAAGCCCGGCCCCGATCGGGAGGAGCCGCCCTGTCCCGCCTTCGGCACCTGCGGCGGCTGCCAGCTGCAGGCGATCGGCTACGCGCGGGAACTGCAGGAGAAGCGGCGCATCGTCGAGGACGCGCTCCGCCGCATCGGCCACCTCGAAGTGGAGGTGCCGGCCTGCATCGGTTCTGGCGAGGCCTACGGCTACAGGGCCAAGGTGAGCTGGCCGATCCGCCGGGGAGGCGCGGGGCCGCTGATCGGGCTCTTTGCGGCGCAAAGCCACGACGTGGTCGAGCAGGACGACTGCGCCGTCCTGGCGCCTGCCCTGCGCCGCCTGCCAAGCGTGCTGCGCCAGGGCATGGTGGAGCTCGGGCTCTCCGCCTGGGACGGCGCCGGGGGACTTCTGCGGCACGGCGTGGCCAGACGTGCGCGCGACGGCGAGATCATCCTGACCCTTGTCGCCACGGCCGAGGAGAGCGGCCTGCGCCTGCTCGCCGAGCGCGTGATGTCCGCGCTGCCCGACGTGGTGGGGGTCGCGCTCAGCGTGCACGATGGACGCGGCAACCGTGTGCTGGGCGCTCCGGCCGTGCTGCTCGCAGGCGTGGGGGAGGTCGAGGAGCGGATCCTCGGCCTGCGCTTCCGCGTTGGTCCGACCAGCTTCTTTCAGGTGCACCCGGCGGCGGCGGAGCGGCTGTTCGGCACGGTGATGGACTGGGCCGGGCCAGGGGACGGCCGCGAAGCCCTTGATCTATACACCGGGGTCGGTGTGCTCGCGCTGCTGCTGGCCCGAGCGGGCTACCGGGTGCAGGGTGTCGAGTATGACGAGGAGGCCGTGGCTTTCGCGGCCCGCAACGCGGAGCTCAACGAGCTCGAGGCGCGATTCGCGGTGGGGGACGCGCAGGATGCGCCGGTGCCCGGCCGCGATGCGCTCGTGACCCTCGATCCGCCCAGGGGAGGGGCGCAGCGGCTGGCGGAACGCCTGGCGGCCGAGGGACCGGGGCGGGTGCTCTACGTCTCATGCGATCCCGCGACACTGGCGCGCGATGCGGCGATCCTGGCCGCGGGCGGCTACAGGCTTGTACGCGTGCAGCCGTTCGATCTCTTCCCCCGCACGGCGCACGTGGAGACGGTCGCGGAATTCCTGCGCTGATCGCGGCGCTACCGTCCGAGAGCCTTTTGCACCTCCGCCAGCAGCACCGCGATGTCGACCCCGTCCTGGGCCATGCGCTGCAGGTGGTGGCTGCCGTGCCAGCTGCGGGCAAGGGCGACGGCCGCCGGATGCGCCCGGCTCAAGCCGCCAAGCGTGCGCTCGGCGGTGGGCGAGGCCTCGCGCAGGATCCAGTCGCTCATCAGCACCACGGACACATGACCAAGAAAGGATTCAGGCCCGTCCAGGACGACGTGCTTCGAGGCCAGCAGAGGATGGGACGCGAGCAGCCGGGCCGCTTCGGTGGGGCCGTCATCCGCGGCGTAGCGGATGTGGCGCACGCCGCAGACGACAGCCGCGCCCAGGCACATCGCGCACGGCTCCAGCGTGGTGTAGAGAATTCCTTCGTAAAGCCGCTCCTCGGGAGCGGCCTGCGCGAGAACGTTCATCTCGGCGTGGGCCAGCCGCGTGTGGCCAAGCGGCGAGCCGGGTGTGCGGGCGCTGTAGACCTGATTTCGGCCGCGATGCACGACGTCGCCAGACGGTGCGACAAACACGGCGCCCACCGGAACGGAATCCTCGCGGTAGGCGTGCCAGGCCTCCTTGAACGCCGCGATCCAAGCTGAGTGCACCCGCATGGTCCGGCCTCCTGGCGACGACATACGACTTTCAGGAGCGAAAGGAATTCTCTGGGGAGGGGTCCGTTCCTGGTGTTTCGCTTTGCAGTCGCCGAGCTCCTCGCCCGCCGCGCGGGGTCCCGCTCAACGCCTGGGCACGTACCGCGAAAGCACCACCCCAAGTGGGTCGGTCGTGGCGTCGACGCGGCCGATCACGACCATGTGCGGCGCCGCGAGCTCAGGCGTCGAGTCGAAGAGCAGGGGATAGGTCTGGTGCAGCACGGCGACGGCCTCCGGGCCGTAGATGCCGAAGGGAAACGCGAAGGCGGTCGGCTGCGGCAAGCCGATCGCGTTGAACGTGTTTGCCTCGGCCTGGACGTCCTGCCCGATCTCGAGCGCGAACTGAGCCGCGGTCTGCCCCGGCAGGGGGTTCACGAGGTCGGCGGCGTAGCCGAGCTGTCCCTGGCGGTAGCTGTGCATGTCGTAGGTGTGGGCCTCGATCGCCCAGAGACCGCTCTGCCAGAGGTCCTTGACCTGGCCCGGCGTCATGTAGCCGGCCAGACCGAGCCGGCGGCCGATGATGAAGGCGACGGCCGGCACGTGGAACTTTCGCGTGATCGGAAGGGCGTACTGATAGACCGACTGAACGCCGTCGTCGAACGTCAGCAGGACGGATCGCTGCGGCAGCGGCGCGCCGTTCTCCTCGTAGGCGGCGAACTGCGCCAGCGTCACGAAACGGTATTGGCGATCCCGCAGGTACTTGATGTCGCCGCTCAGTTGCTTCGGCGTGACCCAGAACCGGCGCCTTGGACCGATGCCGTGGTAGACGAGCACGATCGGCCCGCTGCTAGGCAGGCCGATGGGCCTGTGCCGCTTTGCGGCGGACGCAGGCGCGGTGGCCGGGGCGACCAGGGTCAGGAGCACGAACAGGAGCAGCGCGGCCGAACGCGATCGACGCATGATGACACGATAGCAGCAGGCGCGAACCGTGTCGACCTGCCGACACGGTTCGTCAGCCGACGCTTTGCCCGTAGCTGCGCGCGATCTCCGTCCAGATCTCCGCGACCGGCCCGACGAACGGGGTGTCGCTGCGCCGGGCGATGGCCGTCACCCGGTCTGGCAGGGCCACATCCGTGATCTGCAGCCGCGCGAGCCTGCCCTCCGCGATATCCGCCTGCACCGTGGAGTAGGGCAGGAAGGCGAGGCCAAGCCCTGCCAGAGCCATCGAGCGCACCGCGTCGAGCGAGTCCAGCTCCATGGCCCGGTGGATCGGCCCAGCGACCTGTTCGGCCGCGCCGTAGACCTGAGCCCAGAAATCGCTTTCCCGGTAGTAGGTGAGAAGGGACGCGCCCTGCAGGCTGCTGGCGCGCAGCGGTTCCTTGTGGCGCGTCAGGGGGTGGTCCGGCGGCGCCACAAGGCAGACCGGCTCGCGCAGCACGACCTCCGCCGTCAGTTCGACCTGCTGGACCTCGAGCCGGACAAGGGCCACATCGACCTGCCTGGCCGTCAGGAGGGCCAGAACCTCGAGCGACCGCCCGGTGCGCACGCGCACGTCGACGTTGGGGTGGCTGGCTATATAGCCCCGGAGCACCTGCGGCAGAATGTGCGTGGCGGCGGAGGCGGCGCAGCCGAGCGCCAGAGAGCCGCTGCGCCCCAGGAGGTATTGGGCGATCGAGCGCCGTCCCTGGTCGATGCTGTCGAGACCGGCGCGCGCGTAGCCGAGAAACAGGGCGCCGGCCGGCGTCAGGTGGACGCCTCGACCGGTACGGGTGAAGAGCTGCGTGCCCGTCTCTCGCTCGAGCGTAGCCATGCGGTGGCTGACGGTGGGTTGGGCCAGAAAGAGCAGTTGCGCCGCGCGACTGAAACTGCCGCTCTCGGCGACAGCGCGGAAAATGCGCAGATCGGTGAGGTCCAGACGTATCCCGCCTTCCGGAATCGGGCGTTCTCCCGTTCTGCCCGCGCCGGGACAACTCCTGCCAGGCAGGAGCACGGGGGCAAGTGGACAAACCTTGGGTCTAGCATCGCGTCAGGGGGCTAGAAAAGTTGCACATCGTGCTCGTCCATCCCGAGATCCATCAGAATACCGGCAACATCGCGCGGACCACCGTCGCGATCGGCGCGGACCTGCACCTCGTCAAGCCGCTCGGCTTCTCGCTCGAGGACCGCTATCTCAGGCGGGCCGGTCTCGACTATTGGCCCCAGGTGCGGCTGCACGTGCACGAGAGTTTGGATGAGGTGCTGCCCGGGCCCGACGAGTACTGGCTCTTCTCGGCCCACGGCCGCCCGTTCGTGGACGTCGAGTTCGGGCCGGATCCATGGCTGTTCTTCGGCCGCGAGAGCCGAGGGCTCGAGCCCGAGATCGTCGCGGCGCATCCCGGCCGCATCCTGCGTCTGCCGATGCGGGCCGGGGTCCGATCGCTCAATGTCGGCAACGCCGTCGCCGTCGCCGCCTACGAGGTGCTCCGCCAGCACGGCTATCCGGGTCTCGCGCTGCGCGAGGATTGAGATGCGCGTCCTCTTGACCGCCGACACCCACGGGCCACGCCACCGACTGCCTTCGTGGCTTCTCGAGGCGGCGGGCAGCGCCGACTTCGTCGTGCACGCGGGCGACGTCTGCGACCTCGGGACGCTGCAGGCACTCGCGGGTGTGGCGCCGGTCTACGCGGTGCAAGGTAACCGGGACCTCGGCCTGCACCTGCCGGAGCGGCTGGCGCTGAACCTTGCGGGCATCGCCATCGGGGTTGTGCACGGGCACCAGGGTCCGGGCGGCGAGACGCCCGAGCGCGCCTGGCAGACCTTCCTGCCGCGGCCGGACGTGATCGTGTTCGGGCACAGCCACCGCCACCTTCTGGAGCGGAGGGGCAGCACGTGGCTTCTCAATCCCGGGTCGCCGACCAGCCCCAAGGACGGGCGGCCATCCGCCATGATCCTTGAGTCGGCGGAGAGACGACTGACCTGGTGGCGCGTCGGCCCCGACGGACTGCTGCGCATCTAGAGAACGCGCCTGACGACCGTGTTCAAGGCGGCCACAGCAGCAAACGGACCGCGCGGCCGCCGATCGGAGAGACGGGCGCACTGCGCGGGCTCAATGGGACCTACGAAGGGAACGCGCGGGCCTACGCGGGAAGTGGCCGGCCAAAGCTCTCCGTGTCCAGGCCAGTGTCGGACGCGGCTCTCACCAGGGCGTTGTCCCAGGCCATGAACCGCACAGGTACGTCGGTCCGTTGACGGACGAGGAGCGACGACGCCAGATGGATGGCATCGAAGCCACGCAAAGATCGGGTCTCCGCGAGGTCTGCGGCCAACTCTACGACCGGCTGGGTGACATTGACGACGGAGAATGTATGCCACTCGGAGCGGAAGGTGGCCACCGCAAGCGCTCGCTCGTCCTCCGAGATGCGTCCCAGTCTCGCCGCCATCGCCAGGGCGGCGCGGGCCTCGGCGTAAGCGACACGGGAGGTCGCGACCAGGTCTGAGGCTTCGACGGCCTCACGCACCCGAGCCGATCCTTCCTCCGTCACATACAGCTTGACGATGGCGCTCGTGTCCAGGTAGAGGATCATCGCCTGTTCTCGGCGACGAGATCCGAGACGGACCCGCCGCGCGCGGTGGCAGGGTGCCTCGCTCCATGCGGCTTGCCGCGGCTCCATACGACCAGACCCTCTGCCTCCAGCGAGGCCAGGCTGCCGTCGACGGGGGACAAGCGGGCGACCGGCGTCCCTCGATCGGTGATGAGTAGCGCCTGGCCCTCGCGCACGCGGCGGAGATAGGACGCCAGGCTGTCGCGCAGCTGTTTGATGGCCACTTCGTCCACACAGATCCCTCCACGTGTACACTAACATCGCCGTGTGGTCTAGACAACGGCATGCGTCGTGCGTGCGCGTTGGTGCGATCCCCGCGTCCACCCGCCGACAGGCAGCCATGCCGCGGGACACGCGTGTGCCTCTGCGGTCATAGGGACCCATAGTTGGGCGGTGGCGCTCGCAGGTGGAGCGCCGGCCCTGGGCCTCGTTTCCGCTCCGGACGGGGGTGGCCAC
>JAJZIE010000151.1 GCA_021810725.1 Bacillota bacterium
GGCCGATTCCGTGGTCGTGACGATGGTCTGTGTGCCGGTGGCGGCCAGTAGGAGATTTCTCCTGCGGTCCTGGTCCAGTTCCGACAGCACGTCATCGAGCAGAAGAACCGGCGGCCCGCCGGGCCCCTCCCCCAGCAGCGACACGGCCGCAAGCTTGAATGCCACAAGAACGGTACGCTGCTCGCCCTGCGATCCGTAGAGTCTCAGGTCGCGTCCGTCGATCGCGGCCTTGAGATCGTCGCGGTGCGGACCGAGAAGGCTGGTCCGGCGACGAAGCTCATCCTCCCGGCGCTCCGCGAGCAGCTCGAGGGCGTGCGCGGCATCGGACGCCTTGAGGGACGGTTCGTATTCGAGGCTTGCCGGTTCGCCGCCGGAGATCTCTCCATAGCGCGCCGAAAAGTGCGGATCGAGTCGCTCAACCAGCTTCTGGCGCTCATGCGTGAGGGCCACCGCCGCCTGGGCCCAGGCGGAATCCCAGGTGGCGATCAACTCCCTGGGAGGTCGCTCATAGGTCCGCAAGAGGGCGTTGCGCTGGCGCAGAACCTGCCCGTAGCGCACGTGCGCCTGGCGGTAGGAAAGGGACGCCTGTCCTACGTCGAGGTCGAGAAGACGCCGGCGATCGGCGGGAGCGCCTTTTAGGGCCAAAAGGTCCTCCGGCGCGAACAGCACCGCGGCGAAGTCGCCGAGAGGGTCCTGCCCGCGCCGGAAGAGCTTGCCTTCGCGCTGGCGCGTGACGCGGCTTCCGTCGATGCGCGCCGAGAGCTGGTACTCGCCGCTCGGGCGCCGGATCCGCGCGCGCAGGTAGGCTTGATCCCCTTCGAATGAGACCATTTCCTCCGGGCGCGACGTCCGGTGGGAGCGGCCGGTGGCCAAGAGGAAGACGGCTTCCAGCAGGTTGGTCTTGCCCTGCGCGTTCGGACCCGTGAACAGCGTCAGCCCCGGGTCGAACTCCACCTGGGCCGTACGGACATTGCGCCAGTTCTCGAGCGAGAGCGTCTCAACGATCATCGCTCGTGATCTCCACTTCCTCGCCGGAACAGGAGAGCACGTCGCCTAGGCGCACGAAGTGGCTGCGGCGCGTCTCCACCTGCCCGTTCACCGTCACCTGACCCTGCTGCACGAGGATCTTAGCCTGTCCGCCGGTCTCCGCCCATCCGGCAATCTGCACGGCCGCCTGCAGAGGCAGTCCCTGCGCGGCATCACGGATCGGCAGAGACCGCATCAGGATTCGGTCTGCCTGAGCGGCATGACGATGGCGAACTGGTCGCGGCGCTCGATGTCCGGCCTGAAACGCGCCGGGCTCTCCGCGTGCATCACCTCGAGCACCGCAGGGCCGTCCGGCAGCGAGCGCAGGCCGTCGACAAGGTACTTGGGTCCGAAGACGAGTTCAACAGGATCGCCGCTCGTCTCGACGGGTACCTCCTCCGCGCCCTGACCGCCCTCGCTCGAGCTCGCGCTGATGCGCACAAGGTTCTCCTCGACCTTGAGGCGCAGGCGCGCGTTCTTCTGGTCCGCGACCAGCTGCGTGCGTTCGACGGCGGCCAGCACCGGCGCCAGATCGAACCGGACCGTGGTGGCGTAACTGTCGAACACCACTCGCCGGGTGTCCGGGAACTGGGCCCTGATCGCCGTCAGGAACGTCGTCAAGCCGCCCGGGGTGCGCAGCAGCATCCGGTTCGGCTCGAAGCGGACCTCGACCTCGTCGTCCGGCAGAGCGCGGACGATCTCGGCGAGCGCTCGCGCCGGCAGCAGGATCTCCTGGTCCGGACCCTCGCTGGCGACGGGTACCCTCGCCCATGCGAGCCGGTGGTTGTCGGTCGTCGCGGCGGACAGGTAGCCCTCGCGCAAGGTGAGGGACATGCCGATCGTAAATAGGCGTCCGTCATCTCTTGCGGATACGGCATAGCTCGTCTTGCGCACGAGTTCCTTGAAGGAATCTCCGCGCACCATGAAAGGCTCGGCTGGGCTCTCGAAGTCGAGAGGCGGGAACTCCTCGCTGCGCAGTGTCGGCAGGTCAAAGCGCGACCGCAGGAAGCGGATGCCGACCTGTCCGTCGAGACCGCGGAACTGGACCGAGGTCTCGGGCGGCACGAGGCGGAGCAGATCCGCGAATGTGCGGGCGGGCACCAGAACCGATCCCTCCGCCTCGACCTCGGCGGGAACGGCCACGCGCATCGCGAGCTCCCCGTCCGTTGCGGTCAGTTCGACCTCCCCCGCCGCGGCGCGCAGGAGCACCCCTGTCATGGACGGTACCTGGTCGCGCTGCGCCACGGCACGGGAGACGAGGACGAGGGCATCGGACAGGATCTGGGCAGGCGTCTCGAAGATGAGCATCGCGTATTCACCCCGCGTAAGAACTGCTTGGACTCTTTTGATCAATCAAAGAAGCAGGAGCAGTAGAGGCCGGGATAGTGTGGATATCCCCCACGAAGCTCTAGGCGAACGGATTCCGGGTTGGGATGGAACGTGGACAACTTGCGGATGAACTGGGCGCCTGTCCACAGGCCGGGACTTGTCCCCAATGAGTGCACTGCATATCCGCAGCTCCTTCCACACCTTTGTGCACAGGTCGATCAGGAACGGATCCTGTCGATGATCGAGTCGACCACCTGGCGGAATTGGGGATCTGCGCGCAGATCGCTGGAGATCTTGTCGCACGCGTGCATGACCGTGGAGTGGTCGCGGCCACCGAACTCCTCGCCGATCTTGGGCAGGGAGCTGTCGGTGAGTTCGCGGGCGAGGTACATGGCGATCTGGCGCGGGTAGGAAACGGCCCGGGTGCGCTTCTTGGCGCTGAAATCCTGGATATCGAGACTGTAGTACTCCGCGACCTGCTGCTGGATCATGGGAATGGTCACCTTGCGCACCTTCTGGGCCGGCAGGAGGTCGTGCAGGGCGACAGGAGCGTAGTCCCGGGTGAACGGGACGTGATGGACCGAGCAGTATGCAATGAAACGTATAAGTGCTCCCTCGAGTTCGCGAATGTTCGTTTCGATGTGCGTCGCGATGAACTCGAGGGCGGCGTGGTCGACGTCGAGGTTGTCCGCCAGGGCCTTCTTGCGCAGGATGGCGAGACGCATCTCGAAGTCGGGCGGCTGGATGTCGGTGATGAGCCCCCATTCGAAGCGGGATCTGAGACGGCTCTCGAGGGTCGTGATCTCCTTCGGGGGCCTGTCCGAGGAAATCACGATCTGTTTCTGGGCCCCGTAGAGGGCCTCGAAGGTGTGGAAGAACTCCTCCTGCGTGCCGACCTTGCCCGAGATGAACTGGATGTCGTCGATCAGCAGGAGGTCGATGGAGCGGTAACGGTTCCTGAATTCATAACCCTTGCCATCCATGACGGAGTTGATCATGTCATTCGTGAACGTCTCCGCCGGGACGTACAAAACCTTGAGATTCGGACGCCGCTGCAGGGCAAGGTTGCCGATCGCCTGCATCAGGTGGGTCTTGCCGAGGCCGACGCCGCCGTAGATGAAGAGCGGGTTGTAGGCCCGGCCGGGCATCTCGGCCACGGCCAAGGAAGCGGCGTGCGCGAGGCGGTTCGAGTTGCCCACCACGTAACTGTCGAAGGTGAAGCGCGGGTGCATGGTCACGCGTGCGCCGCCGACGGGCGGCGACGACTGCACCTGCGGAAGCGGCGAGAGCGGTGTGGGCGCCGGTCGATGTTCCCCCGCCTGGACCGTCAGGCGGACCTCGTACGGCGCATCGGCGGCGTCCTGTACGGCCTTCGCGATCTGCCCCCTGAGGTGATCGTCCAGCGCCCCGAACGTCGATTCGGACGGCGCGGCCAGCAGAAGGACCCCATCCTCCAAGGCAACCGGCCGCATGGGATGCACCCATGTTTCATAGCTTGGCCTGGGTAGGATGCGCTGCAGCAGAGCCCGCGCCTTGGACCAGACGACCTCAGCGCGGTCTTCCATGTCTGCCCGACCCTCCTTGTCTGGCGCGATCGCCTGCGGGTTATAATCGTATGCAGAGGCTTTGGGCATCTCCGCATCGCTCAGAAGCGGCAGTATCTCGGACGGATCGGGCATTCGGGAACGGTTCCCAGGCCTCATAAGAAACCCACACCTTATCAACAGCGTTGTCCACAAGCTGTGGATAATGAAAATGGCCGCCCGTTGTTGTCACGAGGGTGGCCCCCCGATGATAGCAAACGTGCGGTCTCGGGGCAAGAAGTGGAAGGCGTGTCCTGCCTTGACACGAACCGCATCCGACCACTACAATCCTAATGCTTTTGCTCCCGGAGGTGGACAGGGTGAAGAGGACATTCCAGCCGAACAGGCGCCGTCGCTCGAAGGTGCATGGCTTCCGCCTGCGCATGAAGACCAAGAACGGGCGCAACGTGCTGCAGGCACGCCGGCTCAAGGGGCGCAAGCGTCTCTCCGCCTAGCGTGATTCAGGAGGAGAGGCTGCGCCGGCCGGCTGCCGTGCAGTCGGTCTTCGCTCGCGGAGTCCGCTTCGCGAACCGCCGCCTTATCCTCTTCGTCAGCGAGGGAGAGGAAGGCCGGCGGCGCTGTGCTTTTGCGGCCGGCAAGAAGCTGGGCGGGGCGGTGCAGCGGAACCGGCTTCGGCGCAGGATGCGCGAGGCCTACAGAAGAGAGCGGAAGGAGTTTTTGCGCGGATGCGATCTGGTGCTTCTGGCCAGGCCGGAGACGGGCATGGCCTCCTTCGAGGACCTCTGCTCGGCTCTCCGCGAGCTGCTGCGCAAGGCGGAGGAGGTTCGGCGCACGGCGCCGCCGTCGCAGCCCTGACCTCCCTGATCCGGTTCTATCGACGCTACATCTCACCCCTGTCAGGGCCACACTGCCGGTACACGCCAACCTGCTCGCAATACGCCCTCACCGCCATCGAGCGCTACGGCGCGCGCAAGGGCGGGCTCATGGCCATCAAGAGACTGCTGCGGTGTCACCCGTTCCATCCTGGCGGATGGGACCCTGTTCCCTAGCAGGCGGAAGGAGATACAGTCTTGGCGCTGTTCAGCGCTCTGGTCTCGGGTATGCAGTGGGTGATGCAGTTCTTCTACAACATCACCCACAGTTACGGCCTCGCGATCATCCTGCTGACGATCGTGGTGCGCGTGGTCATCATGCCGCTGTACCACGGTCAGCTGCGCTACATGCGCAAGATGCAGGAATTGCAGCCCGAGATGAAGCGCCTGCAGGAGAAGTACAAGAAGGACCCGCAGCGCCTCAACCAGGAAATGATGGACCTCTACAAGCGGGTCGGCACGAATCCGCTTGCGGGGTGCATCCCGATGATCGTGCAGTTGCCAATCCTTTACGCTCTGTTTGCTGGTCTCGAGCACTTCCCCTACATCGGCTCGAAGGCGTTCCTGTGGCTGCCGAGCCTATCGCTGCCGGACCCCTACTACATCCTGCCGGTCATCGTGGCCGGCACCACCCTGTGGCAGACGTTCGTGACGATGCCCAGGGCGGGAACGGACCGCTCGCAGCAGATGATCACGTACATCATGATGCCGGCCTTGCTGTTCTTCATCAGCATGCGCTACGCCAGCGGACTTTCGCTTTATTGGGCCGTGGCCACCCTGTTCACGGTGGGCCAGAGCTACTTGAGCGGAGTCGGCAGACCGCAAGCGTCGGCGGCAAAGGTGCAGAAGTAGCATGGACGAACTGGAAGAGATCGAGGTCGAAGGGCAGACGCTCGAAGAAGCGAAGATCCGGGCCGAGGGCCGACTTGGCGCGCTCATGGAGGACATCGAGTTCACGATCCTTCAAGAGGGCAAGGCCGGCATGCTCGGCCTGTTTTCGCGTCCGTGGCGGGTTCGCGCGCGACGGCGGGAGTCCGTCGGGGAACGCGCGGCGGATCTCGTCAAGGGCTTCTTCAAGGAGCTTGGCACCGAGGTGGAGCCGAGTGTCAGCCGGGATGAGGACCACGTCCTGATCGCGGTCGACGGCGATTTCGGCTGGTTCGTGCGTAGGCGTGGCGAGGCCCTCGACGCTCTGCAGTACGTGGTGGCGGCGGCTGTCGGCAAGAAGGGCGGCGAGCGCATCGTGCTCGACGTCGGCGGTTACCGGGCCCAGCGCCGCGAGGCGCTCGAGAAGATGGCCCGCGAGGTCGCGGCGCGCGTGCGCGAGTCGGGCGAGGAGTCGGTGCTCGAGGTGATGCCCGCCAGCGAGCGGCGCATCATCCACAGCGTGATCCAGGAGTACCCCGACCTGCAGAGCCAGAGCCGTGGCGAGGATCCGCACCGGCAGGTGGTCGTGCAGAAGCGG
>JAJZIE010000152.1:0-2288 GCA_021810725.1 Bacillota bacterium
CTCGGTCACGGCCTCGTGCAGGAGCGCCGCGCCCGCGACGAGCGGGGTCAGGGGACCCTGGTGGAGGAGAAGCACGCGGTTCTGCGCGCGGCTCGCCAGCACGAAGAGATCCGAGGCGGCGTCCGCTGCCTCGGGCAGGGACGTCGCGTCGGCGTCGAGCACCAGGACCAGGTCGAACTCGAGGCCGGCCGCGTCGGTGCGCGTGCCGAGGAACGGCTCCCTGCCCTCCGCGAAGGCAGCGTGCCCCGCGGCCTCGCGCAGCGCCGGCAGACGGCCGGGTTCCGCGCAGAGGATCGCCGCCGTCGAGTGCGGCAGGGCCTGCAGCAGCCGCACCGCGACTTCCGCCATGTCGAGGTCCTGGGCCACCGCCACCGCGACCACCGGCGGCGCCTCGCGCTCCACCGATTCGATCGGGCGGAAGGGCAGGTCCATCTTGGGGCCGAGAATGTTGAGAAGATCCACGATGGCGGGCGTCGACCGGTAGTTGATGCCGAGGTAGCGTACCTCGGGCTCGACGAAGCCGAGCCGGGAGAGATCGCTCCAGTCGCCGAGGCCGGTGAGAAGCGGATCGCGCTGCGCCAGGTCGCCCAGAACGGTGAACGTGGCCTGGGGCACCACGCGCCTGAGGACGATGTAGGCGAGCGGCGCCACGTTCTGACCCTCATCCACCACGACATGGTGCAGCCCGCGCAGTCTACGGCCGCTGAGGAGCAGTTGCCAGAGAGCGAGCGCCGGGAGGTCGCCGCGGCCGATCCCGGGCTCCCGCCCCGTCTCGCGCAGCAGAGCGAGCTGCGCCTGGAGTGGGCTGAGCTCGGGCAGGTGGCGCTCGACGAGGAGTTCCGCCGCATGGTCGATCTCGCCCTCCACCTGCCGGTAGCGGCTCTTGTCGCTGTCATCCCAGCCGATGGCGAGACTGCGCAGGACACGCTCCTTGGCCGGCCTCGCGATGCGCTCGCGCAAAGCCCTGCGCATCGCGTCGTAGGCGTCCTGCGTCAGAGCCTGCGTCGCAGCCACGAGGTCCTCGGACTCGATCCGCCATCCGTCGCCCGTCAGGACACCACCGGCGGCGAGCTTCGCGAGGCCCGCCTGGACCTGCCGCCCGAGCCAATCCTCCTGTGCTTCCGCGAAGTCCTGGAGTCCGCGTCGCGGGTCGGAAGGACCAGCCGGCAGGTCCACGCCGGCATACGCCGCGAGCCACTCGTCGATCGACTCCTGCTGCACGCCACGGACGCCGAAGCTCGGCAGCACCGCCTCCATGTAATCGACGAGGGCGTGCGACGGCGAGAGGATCAGGCAGGCCTCCGCCTTCAGGCGGTGGCTCGGGTCGATGGCGGCGTCGGTCACGAGGTAGGCCACGCGCATCTGACCGATCTGGGTCTTGCCCGAGCCCGGCACGCCGTGCACCACGAGAAGCGGCACCCGCTCGAAGATGGCCTGGCTCTGCTGGCGGCCGATCGTGCGTACGATGTTCCTCGCTTTGTCGCCAGCCATCGCGAGGACCCGGCCGAGGAACGGGTCGCCCGACAAGGCGCCGCCCTCCTCGTAGCTCGAAAGCGCATCGCCCATGTCCACGATGCGCAGGTCCCGGATCTCGAAGCGCCGCTTCAGAAGGGTGCGCCCCCGGAACGACCCGACCTGGATCTCCACTGGCTGCTCCGCGAACGCGCGGGCCATCGGCACGGTCCAGTGGATCATCTGGGCGCCACCGGCCGCGGAGAGGTCGGTCCAATCGTCGAGCACCTCGGAAAGGTAGTAGCGCTCGATCTCGTCCTGACCGTCGGCCTGGACGTCCATGCGCGCGTAGTAGGGACGCTGGTGCCAGACGACCACGTGCTCGAGGTCTGCGATGCGCTCACGGCGGTAGCCGGCCAGACGCCACGCCACGGCGTCCTGCGTGCGGCGGAACTCCGCCTCGCGGGCCTTGCGCTCTTCGCGCGTGGCCTCGAGGAGATACGTGAGGCCCTCGACCGTCGCGTCGAGTACCTCCTGCTCCTCCGGCAGAGTCAGGTAGCGGCCGGGCTCGCGATCCCCCATGGTCCCTCCTTCTGCCGCCCGTTGGACACGGGCAAGCGGCCGTGCACAGCGTGCGCACGGCAGTGAGGCTGTTATTCTACTACACCTGCCAGGACAGGACGCAAGGGGTCCGACTGCCGATTAGGGCGTTAGCGTCACGCTGCTCTCGGCGACCGCTCGCCACGAGCCATCCTTCGGTGACTGCACCTCCGCCTGCAGGCGGGCCGGTCCGGACAGCTTCCCTGGCCAGCGCAGACGGGCGTCGAAGTCGCCGC
>JAJZIE010000152.1:2298-6140 GCA_021810725.1 Bacillota bacterium
CACGCGCTGGGCCACGACCGCCCCGCCCGGCCGGATCAGGCGCACGCGGAAGGTGGCCTCGAAGACGTCCGCAGAGCCGCGCACCCGGAGCGGCGACCGCACCTGGTCACCGGTGAGCGGCCCTTCGAGCAGGATCGCTGGCAGGACATCGTAGAACGCGGCCCTTTGCAGCGGATGGTCGAGGACAAGTCCCTCGCCCGAGAAGACCGAGACCGGCCTCCCCTCGAGCTCGAGCCGCACGCCCCGCACCGTCGGAAACTGGGTCGCGGTGAACGTGAGCTCGGCGAGGCGCCCACGGATCGACAGGCTGCCACCACCGCTGGCGAATCGCCCACTGAGGTTCACGGTGGCCAGGCCGTTCTGGATGGTGACGCCCTGCAAGCGGGTGCCGGCGGGTACGGCGGTGCGGTAGCCGGCAAGTCGCTCGCTCGGACTGGGGCCTTTGAGCAGCTGCCGCAGGGCGGCCGTCGCGACCGCCCGCGTCGCGGGCACCTGTCGCCTGAGGGCCTGGAGCTCCCCCGCCCGCTCGAAGTAGACGGTGAGCGCGGTCATGGGCCGCGGCGCGGCGGAATGTGCGTCTCCCTCCCGGTCCAGGCCGGACCCGCACGCCGCGGCTCCCACCATCAGGCCGCCGGCGATCGCGACGGCCGTCAGCGCAGCGCCCCGCATACCCCCACCTCCAGCCAGGAGGGATGGTCAGACCGTCCGGTGAGAAAGTGGCCGACCAAAGCCGTCGGTCATGCTGTCGGTCGCGATCAGGATGACGTCGATGAGCCACCAGATGCCGAAGCCGCCGAACGTGATGAGCTTCAGGATGCCCGTGCCGATGTGGCCGAGGTAGAATCGGTCGACGCCGAGGCCGCCGACAAAGATCGAGAGCAATAGGGCCACGAGCCAATCTTTCGCGTAGGGATCGTAGGGCCGCGGCCCCACACCGGTCGGAACGCCGCAGTGCACGCAGACGACCGCGCGCGGGTCGATCTCCTGGCCGCAGGCGCGGCAATAGGCCTTCGGCTGGCCCGGTTCTGACGTTTCGCCCATCGTCCCTCACCCCACACCCTATGGACCGTCGAAGGGCCCTTTCGGTTTCAGAGCGGCCCGCCGTCCTGCGGCGGTTCGCCCCCCGGCAGGTCGAGATCCTGGTCGACGCGCCTCGCGAAGATCACGTGGTCCTGCCAGCGGCCCGCGATCTTGAGATAACCGGGGGCGTAACCCTCGCGCCGGAAGCCGTTCTTCTCGAGCACGCGCTGCGAGCCCTTGTTCCAGGGCAGGGTGGCCGCCTGCAGCCGGTGCAGCGACAGCATGCGAAAGCCGATCTCGCAGCCGATCGCGACCGCCTCGGTCATCAGTCCCTGCCCCTGATGCGCTTCGTCCAGCGCGTAGCCCACATAGGCGTTCTGAAACACGCCGCGCACGATGTTGTTGAGGTTGAAGCGCCCGACCAGGGTCCCGCCCTGCTGCAGGAATATGCCGAAGTGGTAGCTCATGTCGCGCGAGGCGCGCTCGAGGTAGCTGGCGATCAAGGCCTCCTGCTCGGGGGCGACCAGCTCGCGCTCGTCCTGCAGAGGCTCGAAGGGACGCAAGAACTCGAAGTTCTCCCGGCGGTAGCGCAGAAGTTCCAGCGTGTGCTCACGACGCAGCAGCTCGAGGTAGACGCGCGGACCGGTAAAGCGCCTCGACGGCTCGATCGGCATCGCAATTCCCTCCTGGCCGCCGCGGCGGCGGCGCCGGCGGCAACGCAAGTCCCTTAGCCCATTTCGTGCACCCCGTGTCGAAACCTGCGTCAAGGCGCCTGCGGCCACCTGGGGAGGCGCTCCGCGGCAGGTGCCGCTCGGCCTCGGGGCGAAGCCCGAGGGCATGCCGACATCCGAGGTCGATGAGCGGAGCCTTCTTGGCGAACGCGATATCCGCTGGTTCCTGTCCGGCCGGGTGGTCGCCGAGATCGGCTCGCGCATCAGCCGCGAGGGATTGCCGATCACGGCGATCCTCTCCCTGGGCACCGGAGCACTGGGCGTCAGCATCATGGCCGCCGCCACGCAGCTCCCGGGACTCATCCTCTCCGCCCACGCGGGGGCCCTGACCGACCGCATGCGCCGCCGGCCCCTCTTGATCGCGATGGACACCTGCCGCTTCCTGCTGCTGCTCTCGGTGCCGGTGCTGAGCCTCCTGCACCGCCTGAGCCTCCTCCAGCTCATCGTCGTGTCGCTGCTCGTCGCGGGCATCGGCTTCGCCTACCAGATCGCGGACCAGGCCTACCTGCCCGCCCTCGTCGGCCGCGGGCGCCTCGAAGCCGGCAATCGGCTCGTCTACGCGGCCGGTGCGGTCGGCGAGACGGCGGGGCCCGCGGTGATGGGCGCCCTGGTCCAGGCCATGGGCGCGCCTATCGCCATCCTGTTCGACGCGCTCGCGAACCTGGTCTCGGCGCTCACGCTCGCGGGCATTCGCCGACCGGAGCCGGCGCTCGCGGCAGCAGCCGAGGGTGAACCCCTGCCACAGGCCGCTCAGGGTCTGAGGGCCGTGCTGCGCCACCCCCTGCTGCGCCCCCTGGCGACGGTCCTCGCGGTCTCGAACCTGTTCGGCGGGGCGTTCGCCGCCCTCTACGAGCTCTACGCCCTGCGCACCCTGCACCTGAGCCCGCTCGCGCTCGGCATCCTGGTCACGCTCGGCGGGGTGGGCGCCCTGATTTCCGCCGGCATCTCGCGGCGGGTCGTGCGGCGGTTCGGCATCGGCCGTGCGCTCACATTGGCAATGCTCGCGAGCGGCGTCGTCGGCATCCTGGTCCCGCTCGCGCGCGGCGGCTTCTGGCTCGCGTTCACCGCCCTCGCGCTTGCCCAGCTTCTCGGCGACCTCTCGGGCACCGTCTACGAGATCAACGAGACGGTGCTGCGCCAGAGCCTGACCCCCGACCGCTGGCTCGGCAGGGTCAATGGCGGCATGCAGTTCTACGCGGGGCTCTTCGGGCTGCTGGGCACGGTCGGCTTCGGCCTCCTGGCCATGGCGGCCGGAACCAGACTTGCCTTCTGGATCGCGGCCGGCGGGAATCTATTGCTCGCCCTCTGGTTCATGGGCACGGCGGTGCGCGGCTTGCAGCTGCCGCTGGCGGTGGACGAGGAGGCCTTCAAGGCAATCTAGGGGCCCGACGCTCCCAGGCGGCAGACGATGTCGTTCGACGGCCGACGCCGCGCCAAGGTCGTGTACCATTTCGGTCGGGCTACACGCACCACAGCACAGGGGGAATCCGGCCATGCTTGCGTTTCGATGCGAACAAGGCGTCTTCAACTATCGCGTCGCGGCCGTCCTGATGCGCCGGGACTCTCTTCTGATCCACAGGGCACCAGCCGACGACTTTTGGGCGCTCCCCGGAGGCCGCGTCGAATTCGGGGAGACCTCGAGCGACGCCCTGGTCCGCGAATTCCGGGAGGAGATCGGCATCCGCGTGGAAGTGGAGCGCCTGCTTTGGCTGGTCGAGAACTTTTTCGGCGCCCCGGGCGATCCGTATCACGAAATCTCGCTGTACTATAGCGTCCAGGCGCTCGATCCCCTGCCCGCCGGGCCCGAGTTCCCGGGCCGCACGGAGGACATGGATCCGCCGCTCGTATTCCGCTGGCAGTCCCTCGCGACGCTGGCCGAGATCCCTCTCTACCCGACGTTTCTGGCCAGCGGCCTGCGCGATCTGCCCAGCCAGATCGGCCATATCGTCCACAGAGATAGATCCACTTGGCCGAAGCCGCGGCGGGTGTAAGCCGAGATCAGGAGACGCCGGACTTGAACGCCATGATCCAGACCGAGAAGATCACGATGCCAAGCGCGACGATGCCCGCCAAAACGAGCGCGACGATCTG
>JAJZIE010000153.1 GCA_021810725.1 Bacillota bacterium
GAAGAGGAGCAGGATCAGTCCGACCAGGGCGCGGAAGATGCCGATCGGGAACAGGGCGAGGATGGCGTAACCGAAGGCGGCCACCAGAGCCGCCAGGGCCACCAGGGCGACCACGGTGCCCCAGATTGCGGGACGCCAGCCGCCAACGGAACGCGCGGCCAGGAAGATCGTCAACGCTTCGACGAACTCCACGCCCGAGGCCGCGAACACGGCCAGTACCACAACGACGTTCAAATGTTCAGCCTCCTGAGCGCCGCATCCGACATGGGTCTTCGCATTAAGAGCCCACCGTTCCTTCCCTTTGGGCGAAACGGGCCGCGGCGACGTCGATGAACGCTTTCGCCGCGGGCGTGAGGGCCCCCTCGCGCGGCAGCACGAGGCTCGTCTGGCGGCTGAGGCCCGGCAGGCCGTCGGGTTCGAGGCGCACAAGCAGGCCTTGGGCGATGTCCGACCGGGCGGTGGAGAGCGGGACGAACGCGACCCCCAGGCCGCGCAGCAATACCTCCCGCACGGCCTCGTGCCCGTCGAACTCGAGCGCGATGCGCGGGCGGATGCCGTGCTGCTCCAGCACCGCGTCCACGAGCGCCCTGAGGTGCGTCCCCGCCTCGTACGCGATGAAGGGCAGGTCCTGCAGCTCGTTCAGCGTGGGCGACGGCGGCAGGGAAGCGGCGATACCGCGGCTCGCCACCAAAGCGACAGGGTCTTCGAAGAGCGGCAGGCAGCGAAGGCGCGGATGGGTCACGGGTGTGGTGGTGAGGGCGAGGTCGGCCTCGAGCCCGAGCACTTCCGCGACCGCGTTGCGCGTCGGCAGCGTGTGGACGTGGACGTGCACGGCGGGGTGCTCGCGGAGAAATTCCTGCAGCAGGTCAGGCAAGGTGTAGACCGCGACCGTGTCGACGCAGCTGAGCGTGAGGCTGCCGGCGCCCGGCGCCGCCAGGGTGGCGACCTGCTGGCGCAGGTCGCGCTGCAGGGACATGAGGCGCTGCGCATAGGCGTACACGACCTCACCGCCCGGGGTGGGCAGCACCGCATGGCCGCGCCGGAGGCAGAGTTCCGCGCCGAGCTCCTTCTCAAGGGCCTTGAGTTGGCGCGACACTGCGGGCTGCGAGAGATGCAGGTGTTCGGCCGCGGCTGTCAGGCTGCCAAGCTCGAAAATCGAGGCGAATGTCTGCAACTGTCGCAGCAGCATTGCGCAAGCCTCCGTTCGTCATGCACCAGACACATGCTGGGGATGCATGATGTTCACTTTTATTATAGGTCGATATCGAGTACGCTTGGGGGCGCAGGGGGGGCTGTGCGTTGCCAAAGTCGCTCGCATGGATGATCGGCGGCGACCAGGGCGAAGGCATCGACGCGACCGGCGATGTCTTCGGCCGCGTCCTAAGCCGGCTGGGTTATTGCATTTACGGCTACAGACATTTCTCTTCGCGCATCAAGGGCGGCCATACGAATTTCACGGTCCGCATCGCAGCCGATAGGGTGCTCGCGCCCCAGGCCAATGTCGAGGTGCTGGTCGCCTTGACGCAGGAGACGATCGACCGCAATGGCCACCTGCTTCTATCCGGTGCGCCGCTGCTTGCGGACAGCCAGCTGAAGCCCGTGTTGCCGGACGGCTGCGAGGCGCGGCTCGTCGAGATCCCCTTGACGCAGATCGCCCGCGAGGTCGGAGCGGCCGTCGTGCGCAACATGGTGGCGGTCGGCGGATCCGCGGCGCTCTTCGGCCTGCCGCTCGACGCGTTCGAGGCGTACGCGCGCGAGAAGTTCGAGCGCAAGGGCGAGACGGTCGCCCTGCAGAATGTCGAGGCCCTGCGGCGCGGCCATGCGTTCATCGAGGAGCTTGGCCTCCGTGGGCGCTTCTCCCTGCCCGCGCCGCGGCCGCGTGAGCGCTACCTCATGACGGGCAACGACAGCCTCGCTCTCGGAACCCTGGCCGCGGGCTGCCGCATCATGGCGGCCTATCCGATCACGCCGGCGACCGACATCATGGAGAACCTCGCGGGACTCTTCCCCCGCTTCGGCGGGGCGGTCTGTCAGATGGAGGACGAACTCGCGGCGATCACGCTCGTGATCGGGGCCAACTACGCGGGGGCACGCGCCATGACCGCCACGTCGGGTCCGGGCTTCAGCCTGATGCAGGAAGGCATCGGCCTCGCGTCGATGGCGGAGATCCCGGCCGTTGTCGTGGACACGCAGCGGGTCGGGCCGTCGACAGGCATGCCGACGAAGAACGAGCAGTCCGACCTCTTGGCCGCCGTCTTCGGCGGGCACGGCGAGGGCCAGCGCATCGTGATCGCCCCGGGGACGGCGGTGCAGGCCTTCGAGGACGGGTTCGAGGCGTTCAATCTGGCCGACCGCTACCAGTGCCCCGTGATCGTCCTCTCGGACCTCGCCCTGGCGCAGTGGCTGCAGTCCGTCGAGAATTTGCCGCTTGGCGGACATGCGATCGATCGCGGCGCCATCGTGGCCCAGGAGGAGCTCGATCGCCTGACGGGCGAGTTCGAGCGCTACCGCCTGACCGAGGACGGCATCTCGCCGCGCGCCCTGCCGGGGATGCCGAAGGGCCAGTTCCTCGCGACCGGTGTCGAGCACGCGTCGTCGGGCAAGGTGTCGGAGGCGCCGCAGAACCGGATCAGCCAGATGGAGAAGCGCAGCCGCAAGCTCGATGCCCTGCGTGCGCGAGCGGGCGCGATCGAGACGAGTCGCATGGATCACGCGGAGGTCGCCATCGTCTGCTTCGGCTCGATCGTCGGAGCGGTGGACGAGGCGGTCGAGCTTTTGCGCCAGGAAGGCGTGCGGGCCGGGCGCGTCCAGGTGCGCCAGCTCTGGCCGATGCCCGACATCCCGCTGGCGACCGCCCTGGGCGGCGCCGCCAAGGTGCTGGTCGCCGAGCAGAACGCCACCGGCGAGATGCGCCAGCTCATGCGCATCGCGGGGCTCGAGGACGATCGCTACCGCTCGCTCGTGCACTTCGACGGCACCCTGCTGACGCCGGGTCGGGTGGTCGCCGCCGTGCAGGAGCTGTCGGTCAAGGAGGGGGTGTGACGATGGAAACCGTGACGCTGCAGGATTACAAGACGTCGGAGAAGTCCTGGTGGTGCCCCGGCTGCGGTGACTTCGGCGTGCTGGCCGCCTTGCAGAAGACCCTCGTGAAGCTCGGCATCCCGCCCCACCGCGTCGCCATCGTCGCCGGCATCGGCTGCAGCGGCAAGATGGGCAACTACATCAATTCTTACAACATCCACGTGGTGCACGGTCGCACCCTGCCGTCCGCCCTCGGCGTCAAGCTCGCGAACCGTGACCTCCTCGTGATCGCCGCCGGCGGCGACGGAGACGGCTTCGCGATCGGCATGAACCACTTCGTGCACGCGGTGCGGCGCAACATCGGCGTCAAGTACATCGTGATGGACAACCACATCTACGGCCTGACGAAGGGGCAGAACTCCCCGACGTCGGACCACGGGCAGAAGGTGAAGGCGGCGCCCTTCGGCAACGTCGAGTCGCCGGTGCGGCCGCTCTCGCTCGCGCTCACGGCGGGGGCGACCTACGTCGCGCAGGGCTTCTCGTCGAATCAGGCGCAGCTCGCGCGCCTGATCGAGGGTGCGATCGCGCACCCCGGGTTCGCGTTTGTCAACGTGCTGAGCCCCTGCGTGACCTACAACAAGGTCAACACGTACGACTTCTACAAGCAGATGCTGCACGATCTCGACGAAGACCCGGATTACCAGCCCGACAGCCGCGGGGGCGCGATCGCCGCCGTGCTGGAACGCGAGGAGCTCGTCACGGGTCTCATCTACCATGATCCCGGGTCCGTCGCGTACGAGGACGCGTTGCCCGGCTTTGCCGAGCAGCCGCTTGCGGGGCGGGACATCACCCTCGGGCAGGAGGACTTCCTGGAGCTTCTCGCGAGCTACCGCTGAGGCCAGGAACTTCACGTCAGGCAAGCGCCGGCCAGGTGGCCGGCGCTTGCGGCGTGCCTGGGGCCAAACCGGGCATCGGGCAGGGACGCAGCGCGCCTGGGTGGAAATTCCCAGGCAAGCGTAGTCCTGGGAGGCGACCCCGTTGCGCCGAACGGCATGGACCCTGTTCGCGGTGGCCACCATCGTGCTTGCGGCCTGCGGTCAGGCGCGGCCGGTCGGGCCGGCTGCGCAGGCCGCGCCGCGGCAGGCGGTCACCAGCTTCGACGGCCACGCCATCTGGTTCTCTGGCGGGCGCCAGTACCCGGAAGGCCTGCGCCGCGTGCGGCAGGTGCGCGCGCCCTGGAGCTACGAGGCTGTGCAGCTGAACCAGTTCGGGCCGGCGAGCCTGATCTACGCCGCGACGTCCGGCAAGCTGCCGCAAGACGGCTCTTGGGGGGCGGGCATCCGGCTCGGCAAGCTGCGCGCCTTCAGCGTGAACGGACGCAGCTATGTGGTGCCGAAGGCCTTGACAGGCATGGACATCGCCGTGCTGCCGTTGGCCCGAGGCATGGTCTGGCTCGCGACGCCAGCCCACGGGCCGGAGAACATGGTCGGGCCCGCTCTGGGCACGAAGACGCTGAATCCGCAGGCGCTGCAAGGTTTCACAGCCATCTACTACACACCGTATCTGTCCAAGGGCGGCTCGCTCCTCGACGGGCGGGAGACGATCGCCGTCCTGCCCCATCGCTGGACAGGGCTCGACGGTCCCGTGGCGGCGTCGGCGTGGGCGGGTTGGCTTCCGCAGGACCGGGTACGCCCGCCGGGAACCGCATCGGCGGCGGCGCATCGACTCAGCTTCGACCCTAGCCAACGCGTCAGCGCCGATCGCGTGGCCACGAAGTCGCTGCCGGGCTATCCCACCATCTTCCTCCACGACGTACCGGAGCTTCAGGCGGGCCAGCACGCGCTCGTGGCATGGATCGGACAGATGACGCGCACGGCGGGCGGCTTCGAACTGGACGTGCGCTTTTTCGACACGAACTATGGTCTGGACGCGAGCCAACTTGCCTCGGCGGAGTACTACTGGTCCGAGACGAAAGGCGTTTGGACGCCGCTGACACAGATCTTCGCCGACCAGGATATCGAGAGTTTCGTCGACGTCGGAAGCCAGGCCGTGTACTGGCAGCAGGCGTTGGCCGTACCACCGGGCGACGGCTCACGGCTCGACCTCGTCCAGATGGCCTTCTATCCCGGGACGGACACCATCGCGCCTGTCTGGGCTGGAAACTACATCTACGGCCGGACGTTCGTCGATGGACGGAGCTGGGTGCACGACATGCTGCGCCTGAACCCGAGAGACCCGACAGGGCCTGCGCTGTCCGTCTGGACAGCGAACACGCCCTGACGGCCGATTGCCAGCCGTCTCAGGACGGTAGGTTCGCCGTCTGCGCCTGAGGCTGTGGCAGGCGCAGCAGCCGGATCCAGCCGAGTGTGGCCAGCGCCGCCACCACGAAGATGCCAGGGAAGAGCACCCACGGGCCGCCTACGGTCAGGAGGGAGCCGCCGGCGAGAGGTCCGACGGCGGAACCGGAGCGGTTCGCGAGGCTGACGAGGCCGATCGCCTTGCCGCGATCCTCCGCTCTGGCGCGCGACGCGACAAGGCTCGTGATGCTTGGGCTCAAGAGCACCTCACCGACCGTAATCACGGCGACTGGCAGGAGGAACGGCAGAAACCCCCTGAGTGGCGCCATGAGCAGGAAGCCGAGACCGTAGAGCGCGGCCCCGATGGCGATCGCGCGCTCGGGCCGCCATTTGCGGCTCAGAGCCACGAGCGGCATCTGCAGCGCCACCACCAGCACCGCGTTCTCTGCGGCGAGGAAGCCGAAGTCCGACGCGGGCAGGTGGAGGTAGACGGTCATGTAGCCCGGGACCACCCAGTAGAGCTGCGAGTAGGTGAGGGAGACGAGCGCGAAGAGGCCCGTGACGGTGAGCAGGAAGGGATCCCGCAGGAGCGCGAGGCTGAGGCCCGCGGGGCCTGTGTTCCCGTGCTCGCGGGTCTCGCTGCCGCGCAGCAGCCAGAAGGCGAGAATGCCGAAGCTTAGCGCGATGGCGCCGCTCAGAAGGAACAGGA
>JAJZIE010000154.1 GCA_021810725.1 Bacillota bacterium
GCGTAACCGAATACGGCCAGGATGGCCTGAAGGGGAGCCACGGCATGCGGCAGTCCCTCGGGGGGCAGGCGCACGACGCCGAGCAGGGCCGTCACGGCGACGGCCAGTACGACCAGTACCAGCATGAAACCTTGCCAGCGGCGCAAGGCGGACGTCCCATGCCGCTGCACGACCGCTGTCAGCGTGGCCGCGGCCGCGCCGCCCAGAACGGGGCTCAGGCCGAACCGCGCGTGCGCGAGACTCGCGAGGGCCGCAAGGACGGCGGAGAGGGTGATAAAGCTGAAGACGGCGATCACCGCGGTCCAGATCGGGGCGACGCGAGGCACGGAGGCTGCCGTCTGCGCCGTGCGCCAGGCCCCGAGGCCGAGCAGGAGAGCGGCGCCCAAAGCGAGGAGGCTGCCCGTCGCCCCGTGCATGGCGAAGAACACCCAAATCTCCCGACCGGAGACGAACCCGGCCCCGACAACGGCTGCAAACGCGGCGATCGCGGACTCCCAGGCCATGCCCACCACCCTGGCAAGGCTATGCGGCGGCAAGTGTATACCTGCCGGAGGGCGGCCATATACTCGCGACATGCAAGAGCACCACGGCCGTCAGCAGAGGATGCGCGTGCGGCCGGAAGACCCGCGCGCCGCGGCCTTGCTGGCCGCGCACCTACAGCGTGAACTCAGCACCCTGCGCAGGCTCAGCGGACCGGCTACGATCGTCTGCGTAGGTACGGACAGGTCGACCGGCGATGCTCTCGGCCCGCTCGTCGGCACCTTGCTGACGCAGTCCATGGAGCCGCTGCCGTTCGCCGTCCTCGGCAATCTGCAGGCGCCGGTGCACGCCGGCAACCTGCATGAGCTCCTGCCCCGTCTGCAGGCGGCGGCCGCCCAGGGCCCTGTCGTGGCCATCGACGCATGCCTGGGCAGCTTTGAGAGCGTAGGCAGCGTGCAGGTGCAACGCGGGCCGCTGAGGCCCGGTGCGGGGGTGCGCAAGGAATTGCCCCCGATCGGCGATGTCGCCGTCATGGCGACCGTCAACGTCGGGGGCTTCATGGAGTATGTGGTCCTGCAGAATACGCGGCTCGGACTCGTCTATGACATGGCCGCCATGATCGCGGACTCGCTCAGGATCGCTCTGGGCGCGGTTCGTTCTCCAAGCGGCGCAGTATTTCCTCCGCCGTGAGTCCCTGGGCCTGAATCACCGGGACATCAAGCTCGATGGTCTCGTCGCCGAACAGGTCGTCATCCTGACCCGTCAGAACGACGGCGTCCACCGCCGCCTCCCAGGCCTCTTCAAGCGGAACCACCTGCCAGCCGCGAGCCTCCACGGCCCTGCGGACCTGGCTTAGCCCGTCTTCGATGGCCACGCGCAAAGCCTCATCACCCCGGGCTTATTCTGCCTGCGGGGCTCCGGCTCCATGCAGGGCCGTCGTCGGCAGGGCGGCCGGGACGGCTCTCTGCGGACCATAGACGAAGTTCACCGCACCAGGAATAATGCCAAACTCTACGGGCGTCGTCCCGTTCAACTCGCCGTCGCGATGGACCGATGCGGCCGGTTCGGCCTCGATCGTCAGGGTCCGGCAGCGGACGACGCGAATCTTGGGGCTGCTCAGATGTCCCCCGCCATAAACGCGGGGGAGCAGGCCAAGCGTCTGCGGCACGCTGTAGTCACCCGCGAGCATCACGTCGAGCATCCCGTCGTCCAGGCTGGCCGTCGGGACGATGCGCATGCCGCCTCCGTAGTACTGGGCGTTGCCGACCGCGACAAGCAGGAACCGTCCGTCGAATACCTGGCCGTCGGCTACGATCCGCATCTGCCGCGCGCGATACTGCCACAGCACATGCATCACCGCGCGGATGTACGGGACGGTGCCGGTCGAACTGTAGCGGTCGCGCAGGCGGTGGTCCTCCGCCGCGACCTCCGCGTCGAAGCCGACGCCTGCGACGTTGAGGAAGGTCGTGCCGCCGACCGTACCGAGGTCCGCGGGACTCGCCGGGCCGGCCAGAGCCAGTTCGGCTGCCGCCAGCACGTCCGAGGGGACACCGGACGTACGGCGGAAGTCGCAGCCGGCCCCCGTGGGCACGAAGGCAAGGCTCGTGCGTCCCTGCGCGTGCCGGACGCCGTCCGCGACCTCGGCCAGGGTGCCGTCGCCACCGACGGCCACCACGCGGCCGTAGCCTTCCGCTTGCGCCTCTTGCGCGATGCGGGTGGCGTCGAGCGGAGCGGCTGTCACGGCCATCTCGATCTCATCGCTGCCATGGGCCTGCTGAATCTGCTGCCACACCAGCGGCCAACTGCGCTGCGTGCGGCCCCGTCCCGCGACATAGTTGACGATGAACAGCGTCTTCACACGGCGTGCACCTCGTGCTTCGAGTCAATAGCTGCACCTATCGCCGCCCGCTCCTCCTCCGACAGAGGGTAGCGAGAGGCGCCAGACGCCACTGGTTTGGCGTAGATGCGGGTTTCCTCGCGACCGTAAAGGCCCGAGATGACAACGCCGTCGTCCTCCGCGTCGAGCAACGCCACGCTGAACGAAAGCTCGGCTCCGGCTCCGGGGAAGGCGTTGTAGCGCACCACCCCGACGCGCTGGAGCGCACGGCGCATCAGCACCTCCACGCCGTCCAGCCTGGCCGAGGCGCTGGCCACGCCCGCTTGCGCCTCACGCAGGGCCTGCCACTGTTCATGCAGCAGGGTCTCCACGTCCGTAGCCTGCCCACCTCGCAGCAGGTGGTCGAGCCGGCGCCGCAGGCGGCGCGCCGCGGCAAGGCTCATAAGGCCCGCAATCAGGGCGATGACTCCTACGACCAGCCCTGCCGCACCGATCAGCGCCAGCCAAGGCGCCAGTCGGATCAACTCAGGCAACCCGCTTCCCCCTCGAATGTTTCACGTGAAACAATTTAGTCCTCCTCGGGAACGAAGCGCGCCACAAGCCGCGCCAGGTCCTCCTCGCTGCGGAACCGGATCTCCACCGCGCCGCCGCGAGCGCCGGCCCGGATGCGCACCGGCATCTCCAGAGCGCCACTAAGGCGCTCCTCCCACCGCGCGACCCGCCCTGCGGGCTTCGCCGGCTTTGGCCGCGCCTGCGTGGCCGGCTTGCGCGCCAGTTCCTCCACCTCGCGAACGCTGAGCTGCCGGGCGACCGCTTCCATCGCGGCAACCACCTGGCGGCCCGGAGGCAATCCCAGAATCGCACGCGCGTGGCCCGCAGACAAGGACCCTTTGCGGACAAGGTCCTTAACTTCTTCTGGAAGTCCGAGCAGACGCAGGCTGTTCGCCACGGCGGAGCGGCTTCGGCCGATCACCTGCGCGAGCTCCTCCTGGCGAAGGTTCCGCGTGTCGGCGAGACGCTGGATCGCCTCCGCCTCCTCGAGCGGGTTGAGGTCCTCACGTTGCAGGTTCTCCACAAGCGCAATTTCAAGAAGGCGCCCATCGTCGCACGCTCGCAGGACGACGGGTACCTCGCTGAGCCCCGCCATCTGCGCGGCGCGCCAGCGCCGCTCTCCCGCGATCAGTTCGTACCCTGTGGCCGCGGCCCGGACCACCAGCGGCTGCAGGACCCCATGGCGCGAAATCGAGTCGGCCAGCTCCCTGAGCGCTCCCTCGTCGAATTCCCGCCGCGGCTGGTATGGATTAGGGCGGATCGCGCTGACCGCGACCTGCTGCAGTCCCTCGTCCGGCGCCACCCGCACCTCGGGGATCAGCGCCTCAAGCCCGCGCCCTAGTCCCCGCTTCGCCACGTGCCAGCACCTCCTTCGCCAGTTCCCTATACACCTCGCTGCTCCGCGACCTCGGGTCGTAGCGCGAGATCGGTCGTCCGTGGCTTGGCGCCTCGCTCAGGCGCACACTTCGCGGCACGACCGTGCGAAAGACCTTCTCGCGATAGTACCGCTTCACCTCATCGGCCACCTGGATCGAAAGATTGGTCCTGCCGTCGAACATCGTCAGCACGATCCCCTCCACGCGCAGCGCCGGGTTGAGGCCTCCCTGCACGAGCTGCACCGTGCGCAGCAGCTGCGTCAGCCCCTCCATGGCGTAGTACTCGCACTGGAGCGGGATCAGCACCGTGTCGGCAGCTGTCAGTGCGTTCAACGTCATGAGGCCCAGCGATGGGGGACAGTCGACGATGACAAAGTCGTACCTCGGGCGCATCGGCTCGAGGGCCTGGCGCAGGCGATACTCCCGTCTCTCCGCAGTCACCAGTTCCACCTCGGCCCCGGCCAGATCGACCGAACCCGGCACGATGTGCAGACCCTCGACAGATGTCGCCTGGACCGCATCGCGCATCGGCTGGCTCTCGACGACCACCTCATACATGCTCGGCTCGCTGTCAGCCTTGCGGATGCCGAGTCCTGTCGTCGCGTTGCCCTGCGGGTCGATATCGCAAAGCAGAATCCGCTGGCCGAGCTCCGCCAGGCATGCGCCAAGATTGATCGCCGTCGTCGTCTTGCCGACGCCGCCCTTCTGATTGGCGATCGCCACGACCCGTCCCATGGCCAATCCTCCTCAGCGCCGGGGTATGCGCAGCCGCAGCTCGAGCGCATCCTCGGACGCCTCTTCCAACAGTTCCACGGCCACGCCGGCTGCCTGAAGCCGTTGCACGCTCTCACGCAACGCGTTGACCACGATGCGAACGTCCTTGACGTAGCGACGGGGCATTTCCCGGGAAATAGTCCGCACGCGCTCCTCGAGCTCTCGCGCCGTCCAACCCTCACGCGCGGCTTGCCGCGCCAGTTCAAGTCGGGTCACGCCAGCCACACGCAGCAGCGCGCGCAAGTGACGCTCGCCGAGTCCCCCCGCCTGCGCCAGTTCGCGGATCTCGTCCCCGAGGCGGAGCAGGCGGAGCTTGTTCGCTATGGCCGCCTGGCTCTTCCCGACGCGCTTGCCGAGTTCCGTCTGCGATAGGCCGAACTCCTGCATCACGCGCCGGTAACCCTCGGCCTCCTCGAACACGCCGAGGTCGCTGCGCTGAAGGTTCTCCACGAGCCCCCGCACGGCGCTCTCGACTGAGGTTGCCTCCTCGACGATCGCAGGGATGCTGGTCAGGCCGGCAGCCAGTGCCGCACGCAGCCGCCGTTCGCCAGCGATCAACTCGAGCCCGTCCTCGGCTCGGCGAACCACGATCGGCTGCAGCATACCGTGCAGGCGCAAAGACTGCGCGAGCCCTTCGAGCGCTCGCGCATCAAAGTCCTTCCGTGCCTGATGCGGACTTCGCCGGACGTGCTCCGGGTCCACCGCGATCAGTTCGGGCGGCACAGGCAAACCTCCCAATGACTTGGGCTATTCGCCTTCCCCTGCGCCTTCCCTTTCCGCGGCGGCCCTTTGCGACGGGAACTCCCGCTTGAGCCGCGCAAAGGAGATCGGACGCCCCGCGGGCGTCGGTCGCTCCTTGCGGTAGATCAGCAACGTCCGCTCGATACCCTCCGCGAGGCGATAGCTCCTGCGCTCGACGCCAGCGAAACCCATCCGCGCCGCGACGCCCGCCGCTGCGGCGGCTTCCTCTCCGGCCCTGCCCGGCTCGCCCTTCAGAAGACAGAGCAGCCCGCCAGGGCGCACCAGACCACCACACACTTCGACGGCGACCGGCGCACTCGCCACCGCCCGCGCCGTCACCAGGGGAAACCCATCCCGCAGCGCCCCGCGCGCCTCGTCCTCTGCCCGCGCCCAGCGTACCGCCGCGTCGAGTTCGAGTTGCCCGACCACGGACTGCAGGAATTCGACCTTGCGCTTCTCGGCCTCCACCAGCGTCGCCCGCGGCGCATAGCCCGCCGCCAGCCAGACGATCACTGGCAGGCCCCCGCCGCTGCCGACGTCCAGGATGTCCTGTGGGTCTACCGCCAAGGTCCGCCACGCCAGGAGGCTGTCCAGGATGCCCTCGCGCAGAAAAACGTCAGGCGAGCGCAGCGCAGTGAGATTCTGCGTCGCGTTCGCCTCCGCGAGTAACGCCTGGTAGTTGAGGACCCGCAGGATGGCCGCCTCGTCCAGCACGATGCCCGACTCCTGCAGGAGGGCGGCGAGCTCTGCT
>JAJZIE010000155.1 GCA_021810725.1 Bacillota bacterium
CCCGCAAGGGATTCGCCGGCTCGGCACCTCGGCCCTGTCAGCTGTTCGCGAGGATGCCCGCCATGGCGTTCGCGAGCTTCTCGATGCGCCTCAGGTGCTGGCGCAGCCAGCGCAGGCGGTTCTTCGTCCTGGCGCTGCCCTCGTCGTCCCGCCCCGCCATGATCGCCGCGTAGGCCATGGAGTATGCGCGCTTGCCGTCCTGGTAGCGAGCCCTCAGTTGCGCGATCGTGGCCTCGGCGTCCGCCGGACGGCGCAGGAGCGCCTCCATGGCTTCCGGCAACAGGTTGCAGGCGCTGTGCAGGGCATCGAGGACTTCGCCGAAGCGCCGGTCGGCATAGCTGCTTTCGCCCACGCCGGCCGCCTCGAGCGCCAGGTCCTCCGTGACCATGTCCTCGAACTGGTCCAGAAGATCGTCGAGCGCATTGCCGAGGTAGTTGATGTCGGAGCCGCCTAGTGGCGTCACGAGAGCCTCGCGCAAGGCGCGCTGGATGTCCGAGAGAATGCTGTCGCCCCGCTCCTCCAGGGCACCGATGTCCTGGGCGAGCTCCTGGGTCGGCTGCTGGAGGTATCGGTAGAGCAGGTCCATCGCCTGCTCGGCGAGGTGCGCCTGTTCGAGCAGGAGGTTCTGGAAGACCTCGTCTCGCGGTCCGAGGATCTCGCGCAGACTCGATAGCGCCCGGCTCAGACGCGAGGAAGCAGGATGGCGATCCAAGCGGCCACACCTCCTATCACGAACGCGGCGAGCGGGGTGAACACCCAGGCGGAGACCATGCGCCGGGCGACACGCCAGCCCACATGGCGTGGATTCTCCGCGGACCCGACGCCAAGCAGACCCGCGTCCACCGTCTGGCTCGTCGAGACGGGAATGCCCGCCGCCGCCGCGGCAAGCACCGCGATTCCCGTCGCGGCCTGGGTGTAGAGCGCTTCTGGCGGACGCAGGCGCAGGATCTGGCTCGAGACCGTGCGCGCGATGCGCCACGAGCCGACGGCGCTGCCGACGGCGAACGACAGCACCGCGAAGAGCACGGCGGCGTGCAGGGAGAAGCCGGAGAAGTTCAGGAGGCCGATCGCCTTCTCGAGATCGTTGCCGCCATATGCGATCCCCTCGAGCAGGGCCGTCACCACCAGCAGCAGGCTCAGCACCGCTCCCCGCCTGAGGCGTCGCAGCAGCTGGCGGCCGTAGCGCGCGATCACGAGCCCGAGGAGGCCTCCCAGGACGACCGTAAGGATGAACCCCACGAGCGCGCGCGTCGCGCCGGCCCAGATGACGTGGCTGCCGGCGGTGGTGCCGGCGCCGACCATCGCGCCGATCAGCGCGAGCGACATCGACGTCGGAACGCGCTGCCACCAGCTGACCAGGACGACGAGGAGCGCCGCGAGCGTCGCGGGGGCCAGGATCGGTGCGAGGGTGGCGGGGGTGACGATGCGGCGCACGATCGTGTCTGCGACCTGCGTGCCGAGGACGATCGGGCCGAGACCGACCACCACCGCGAGCCAGAGCCAGAGCAGGATGGGGCGCACCCGGCTGGGCAGAAGCGTGGCGAGCAGGTTGCCGCCGTCGTTGAAGCCCGCGAGGAGGTTGAAGGCAAGAACCAGCGCGACGGTCATGCCTCGCCTCCCAGCAACTGCGACTATCTTTCGTTACCTACGGGCCGCCGGAGCGGATTCCTGCAGCCAGGCTCAGTCTGCCGTCTCTTCCCGCCGACGCCCCAACGGCCAGAACGCGTAGCGGCCAAGCAGCGCGATGCTGCCAGGCACCAGCAGGCTGCGCACGATCCAGGTGTCGAGCAGGATCGCCGTCGTCATGCCGACGGCCAGCATCTGCATGATCTCGAGCGGGCTGAGGATGAGCGCCACGAACACCACGCAGAGCGTCATGCCGGCGCCGGTGATCATGCCGCCCGTCACCGCGAGGCCATCGCGCGCCGCTTCGGCTGCGCTCATCCGGCGCGCCGCCTCCTGCACCCTGTGCAGCAGGATGACCTCGTAGTCCATGGAGAGACCGAAGAGCAGGACGAAGATGAGCGGCGTGATGCTGCTGTCGGGCGCCAGGGCCGCGAAGCCGAGGCCGCCCCGCTGGACGGTCAGCACGAGGATGCCCGCCGTGGCGAGCGCGACGATCGCATCGAAGAGGACGCCGAGGAGCGCCTGCCAGAGCGCCCCCGTGGCGCTGAACAGCACGAGGAAGGCGATCAGCGCCACCCCGCCGATGATGTAGGGAAGCCGCGCAGACGTCAGCTTGTTGAACCCGTCGAGCAGCGCCGTCACGCCACCGACGCCGCTCTGGCTTCCTTTGGGCAGCCAGAGCGGCAAATCGCGCTGGAGCCTGTGCACGAGGGACAGCGTGGCCGCCGCGTCGGGGCCCGTGCGCGGCGTCACGTAGAGCAGCAGGAGATGCGGGTGCGCGGCCGGGTCGATGAAGCTTTTGAGGGCCCCTGTCAATGCCGGTGGCGCCATGCTGGGATTCGCGACGGCCCCGGCGAGCAGCGCGGTTGGCACCCCGAGACGCGTCGGCGACGAGACGGACCGCACGTCCTTGAGCGCCTCGGCCCGTTTCGTAACCAAATCCGCGGAGCTCCAGAAGGCGGGCTCGCCAACGGTCGAGGGCAGCTTCACCGCGAGCAGGATCGGCGACTCGACGCCGCCACCGAGCACCTTGGTCTGGAGCGCGACCGCCTTGCGCAGCGGGTCATGGGGCGGCAGGAGCACCGCGAGGTTCGCCGGCGTGCGAATCTGCAGGCCGAGGCCGAACCAGCCCGGGATGGCCAGGAGCACAAGGCCGGCCAGGACGGCGACGGCGGGGACCTTGCCGACGAAGCCCGCGATCCTTGGCCAGATGCCACCGCCGCGCTGCAGGCCCGGCACGCGCCCCCAGTCGATGTGGCGTCCCACCACCGCGAGCAGGGCGGGCAGGAGCGTGTGCGTGGCGAGCAGGACGGCGAAGACGGCGACGGCCCCGCCCAGGGCGATGCCCTGCCAGTAGGCGTTGCCGCCGAGAAGCAGGGTGGCGACGGCCAGGCCGACCGCGATGCCCGAGTAGAGCACCGAGCGCCCGGCGTGGCGCATCGCCTCGCCGATCGCCTCGGGCACGGAGCGGCCGCGCCGCAGTTCCTCGCGGAAGCGCACGCTGATGAAGAGGGCGTAGTCGACGCCGACGCCGAGCGCCAGGAAGCTGACGATGTCGGTGAGGTAGGCGGAGAGGGTGATCTTGTCCTCGATGAGGTCGATGAGCGCCAGGGCGACGCTCGAGCCGACGCCGGCCACCGCGAGCGGCAGGGCCGCCGACGCGACCGACCCGAAGACGATGAGCAGCAGGATGAGCACGAGCGGCAAGGCGAACGGCAGGCTGTGGCTGAGCGTCGTCTTTGCGTCGGCCAGCACCTGCTCGCCGACCGCGACCTGATCGACCTGCCGGATGCGCGCGTGCAGGCGTGTAAGGTCCCGATGCAGCGTCGGCAGAGCGGCCGGCGGGATCGGACGCGCAGGCACCACCAGGGTCTGGCCAGAGGACACCTTGCGCACGTCCTGCGCCGCGATGCCGAGCGGCGTCGCGAGCTTTCGCACCTTGGCGAGCGATGGCCCTTCGACGAGCCACGTCTCCTGGCCGGCGGGATGCACATAGTTCAGCTGGTTGTCCGCCCAGACCGCACGGCTCTTCGGGTCCTCGAAGCCGCTCGACGACAGGTTGTGGGTGACGCGTGCCGCCAGCGGCAGGCTTGCGAGCAGCACGAGAACCCAGACGAGAACGACGAGCCAGCGTCGGCGCGCGCAAAACCGGGCCCAACGAGCGAGCATGGCTCACACCTCAACGTCAGGATGGTCGGCGGGTCCGTCGGTCGCCAGCGCCAGTTCCCGCGCGCGCAGCGCGTAGTTCGCGGGTGGCTCCGAGGGGCCTTCGCTCAGGAACGCGGCGACGATGCGGCCGAGATAGACCTCGAGCGGCTCGTGGCGGAAGCCGAGATCGCGCTGCGCCTTGCCGGGATCGAGCAGGGACATCCACGGTGTGCTGAAGGGCGAGATCTCCTCCGGTCTGACTCCGCACGCCTCGAGCGCCACGGCAGGAATGGATCTCAGATCCGGCCTGGCGCCGAGCAGATCGGCGAGCAGCGCCAGGAGCCGCCTGAGCGACGGCATCTCCTCCTGGCAGAGATTGTACCCTTCGCCAAAGGTCTGCGGCCTGCCGAGAAGATCCGAAATCGCCCGGGCCACATCGCCGCTGTAGACGTGGCGCACCGGCTGCTCGCCACCGTCCGGCAAGAGCAGAGGGCCGCCATCGAGGATACGCCAGAGGTAGCTCTCGAGGCGTCTCGAGGGATCCCCTTCGCCCTCGACCATGGGCAGGCGCAGCGCCGTATAAGGGAAGCCTTGCGCCGTGAAGGCCTCCCGCAGAGTATCCTCCGCCTCCCGCTTGCCGACGCCGTAGAGCCACTCCCTGCGGTCGCCGGGCTCCTGCGGCGCCGCCACCAGCTGCCCTGCGTAGCCCTCCTCCGCGACCGGCCCCCGGCCGCCGCCCGGCGGTGCCTCGCGCACCAGGTAGACCTGACCCGAACTGATCATGACGTAGTGACCCACCTGGCCGGAGAGTGCCTCGACGGCTCCCGCCGCATCGGCGCCACTGAACGCCTGGAAGTCCACGGCGGCATCGAAGCTCCTCTGGCGCAAAACCGTGCGGAACTCCGGCGCGGTGCGATCCGCGCGCAGCCTCGTGACCCGCGACCCGAAAGGGTCCTCATGCAGGCCGCGGTTCAGGATGGTCACCGCGTGCCCTTGCGCGAGAAGACGCCAGACGAGCCGCCGGCCCATGAAGCGCGAGCCGCCGATCACGAGGACGTTGGCCATGCAACCGCCTGCCTTTCGTTCGACCGACTGCTCAGACGGAAGCGGCCGGCGCCGCCTTGCCGCGCAGAGCGGAGAGCACCGCGGCGATGACGGAAAGCACCGTCGAGATGGTGAAGGCTTCCCCGAGCCCCCGTGCGAACGCGGCGTGCCCGATCGCAGCGGCACTCGTGGACATGCCCGCGAGGAACCCCGACAGCTGGCCGTGCCCCATGGTGGTCGAGAGGATGGTGAAGGAGAGTGCCAACGAGAAGAGCTGGCCCGCGTTGAACAGCAGAGTGCGCGTGCTCGCGGCGACGCCGCGGCGGTCCGGCGGCACCGCGCCCATCACGGCGCTCGTGTTGGGTGAGTTGAAGAGGCCGTTGCCGATGCCGGCGAGCAGGAGGGCAAAGGCGATGGGCACGTAGGAGCCTGTCAGGGGCGCGCGGGCCAGGATGCCGAGCGAGATGGCCGTCACCAGGAGTCCGCCGGATGACAGCTCGCGCGAGCCGAGCCGGTCCGATAGGCGCCCCGAGATCGGGCCGACCACCATGATCGCGATGGTCAGGGGGAGCATCATCAGACCCGCCGTCAACGGCGACGCACCTCTCAGACCCTGGAACGAGAACGTCATCAGGAACATGAGCGCGCCGCGTGCCAGGGCGTTCAGCAGGAGCGAGAGGTTGCCGAAGGTGAAGATCCGGATGGAGAACAGCCGCAGGTCGATCAGGGGACTGCTCGTCCGCCGCTCATAGAGGGCGAACAGGACGAGCGCGATCCCGCCGGCCACGAGCAGCCATGGCACGGCCGGTCCGCCGCCCTCGATGACGACGGTCAGGCCGAGAAGCGCCAACAGGATGCCGCCGACGAAGAGCACCATGCCGTAGGTGTCGAACGGCTCGCCGCGATCGATCGACGCGATCTCGTGCAGCGACGTGAACGTCCAGATCGCGCCGAACGCCCCGATCGGCAAGTTCACGAAGAAGATCCAGCGCCAGCCGAGCGTTGCGGTGATCAGCCCGCCCAGCAGCAGACCGCCGACGCTGCCCGTGAGTCCGGCGACCTGGTTGATGCCGAGCGCGAAGCCACGGCCCTGCTGAGGGAACGCGTCGGTCAGGATCGCCTGCGAGTTGGACCAGAGAAGCGCGGCGCCAACCCCCTGGATCAGGCGGCTCAGGATCAGGAACACACCA
>JAJZIE010000156.1 GCA_021810725.1 Bacillota bacterium
CGCCTCGGCGAACGGCACCGGGTGGTCGAACCAGGGGGTGTCGACCATGCGCGGGACTTCGTCCTCGGTGTAGCCGATGGCCCCGTCCACCGCATAGCCGACACAGTCGACCAGGCGGATGCGGCAGTGCATGCCCTCCTGCAGCTCGATCTCGACGCCCTCGTCGGGGATGAACTTGGGCTCGGTGGTCATGACCTGGCGGCCCGTGCCGCCCTGCGGCATGGCGTCGCGCGCCCGGGCCTGCTCGTTCTCGTCGGTGATGTTGGGCAGCACCGCGAGTTCCATGATGCGGCGGATCAACGTCGACTTGCCGCTGCGGACCGGGCCGACGACACCGATGTAGATGTCGCCCCCCGTCCTCTGCGCGACATCCTGCAAAATGTCGAACTGCTCCACCCCTACCCCTCCCGTACCCACCGGTGCCGGCCGCGCGCAAGAACGCGGTCCGGGGGAAGCCGGATTGGACGGTTCATCATATGTAGGAGGATGGGCACTATGACCGCATGGCCCGCGAATCGCGTCGAGCGCAGGCGTGCGCGGCCCAGACTATGCGGCCGAACTCACCAGCGTTCCTCTTCCTTGAACGCGCGACCGAGGAGCAGCTCGATCTCCCCGGCCGCGTCCGCGTGCTCGAACAGCAGCCTCGCGAGCGCCGACGCGATCGGCAGGTCCTGCCCGTGCTGCCGGGCCAGCTCGACCGCCGCCCTGGTGGCGGGGACGCCCTCCACCACCATCGGCGACGACCCGAGGACGTCGTCGAGCGGCGTTCCACTGCCGAGGGCGATGCCCGTCCTGCGGTTGCGGCTGTGCGGGCTCATCACGGTGGCCAGGAGGTCGCCGAGGCCGGCCAGGCCGGCGAACGTGGCCGCCTGCGCCCCACAGGCGACGCCGAGCCGCGTGATCTCCGCGAGGCCCCGTGTCAGGAGGGCCGCCCGCAGGTTGTCGCCGAGTCCAAGACCTTCGCTGACACCGGAGGCGAGGGCCAGCACATTCTTCAGGGCACCACCGAGCTCGACGCCCGTGCGATCCGGGGACGCGTAGACGCGCAGGCCCGGGCCGTGCAGGAGTTCCTGCGCGATGGAGCGCCGCGCGGCGTCGGGATGGGCCACCACCACCGCCGTGGGCTGGCCGGTGGCCACCTCCTCGGCGTGGCTCGGACCGCTCAGCGCGACCGCGTCGACGCCCAGCTCCGCCAGGAGCTCGGACATGCGCAGGAGGCTGCCGAGTTCGAGCCCCTTGGCGGTATCGATGACGAGAGGCGGCAGGGCGCCCGGCGCGATCCCGGACACGGCGGCGCGCAGATGCTGGGACGGCACGGCGAGCAGGAGCGCGTCCGCACCCGCGAGCGCCCGATCCAGATCCGCCGTCGGTACCACCGTGTCGGGCAGGACCGCCCCGGGCAGGTAGGGTCGGTTCTCGCGCGTGGCGGCGAGTTCCGCGGCGAACTCGGGGCGGCGCGCGCAGAGCGTCACCGCGTGCCCGCAGCGCGCCAGGTGCAGCGACAGCGCCGTGCCGAAACCGCCCGCACCGAGGACGGCGACTCGGCTCACCCGTGGCTCCCCAGACGCTTCTCCTCGTGGCGCAGGAGGCGCTCGATGTTCGGGCGGTGTCGCCACAGCAGCAGCAGCACCAGGAAGAAGACCGCGAAGCGGAGGGCTGGCGGCAGCGCCGGTACGCCGGCGGCCGCCAGGACGGCCGCGGCGAGGGCCGCGAGCATGGAGGAGATGGAAACGATGCGCGTCAGGGCGATCACCACCCCGAACACGACCAGAGCGCCGACGACGAGCGGCCAGCCCCAGAACAGGAGGACGCCGAGGGAGACGGCGACCACCTTGCCTCCCCGACCGCGCAGGTAGATCGAGTAGGCGTGCCCGACGGCCGCGGCGGCGCCCGCGAGGGCACTGCCCAGAGGGCCGCCGAGCTTCCAGCCGAGGTAGGCCGCGAGAATGCCCTTGCCGGCGTCGCCGATCAGAACCGCCACGGCCCAGTAGGGACCGATCACGCGCAGGGCGTTGGTGGCGCCCGGGTTGCCGGATCCTTCCTGCAGGATGTCGCGTCCCTGGCGCCTGGCTGCGAGCACGCTGAAGGGGATCGAACCGAGCAGGTAGCCGACGATGGCGGCAACTAGCGAGGTCACCTTGGTCGTCCTCCCCTTCGGCGCAGGGTGATGCGGAGCGGCGCGAGGTGCAGGTCGAAGGCCTGGCGCAGCCGGTTTTCGATGAAGCGCTGGTACGAGAAGTGGCAAAGCGCCGGATCGTTGACGAACAGGATGACGTGCGGCGGACGCCTGCCCACCTGCGTCGCGTACAGCACCTTGAGCTGGCGGCCCTTCACAGCGGGCGGGGGCTGCTGGTAGATGGCCTCCTCGATCTCGCGGTTGAGCTGCGCCGTCGGCATGCGCAGGTCGATCTGCGCGCCGACGCGTCCGACTTCGGCGAACAGCCTGTCCACGTGCAGGCCCGTGAGGCCCGACAGGAAGACGATCGGCGCGTAGTCGGCGGCCGGCAACTGGCGGCGCAGTTCCGAGAGCAGCGCGTCCGCCTCCTTCGCATCGTGCTCGCGCGCGTCCCACTTGTTGACCCCGATCACGAGGCCGATGCCGGCATCGCCGGCAAGCTTGACGATGCGCTTGTCCTGCTCGGTGAGCCCATCGTCGGCCGCGAGCAGGAGCACCGCCACATCGGCGCGCGAGATCGCCTTGCGGGCATGCAGACCCGCCAGCTCCTCGAGGCGCGCGTCGATGCGCGCCGGGCGCCTGAGGCCCGCCGTATCGATGAGCAGGAAGGACCGCCCCCCGACCGTCACCTCGACGTCGACCGCGTCGGTGGTGGTGCCGGGGATGTCCGAGACGGTCATGCGCTGTTTGCCGAGCGCGCGGTTGACGAGCGTCGACTTGCCGGCGTTCGGCCGGCCGACGATCGCGACGCGCAGAGGCTCCGGAGCCTGGTCCTCGCCGTCTTCCGGAGACTGGCCGGGCTGCATCTGGAGCCGATCGATGATGGCGTCCAGAAGATCGCCAGTGCCATGCCCGTGGGCGGCCGAGACGAAATACGGCTCGCCGAGGCCCAGACGGTAGACGTCGCTGGTGTCGAGGTTGCGGCTCTCGGCCTTGTTGGCGACCAGCAGGACAGGCTTGCCCAGGCGGCGCATGCGACGCGCCACCTCCTCGTCCTCGGCCGTCAACGGCAGGCGGGCGTCGACGACGAACAGCACGAGGTCGGCTTCGGCGATCGCCTCCTCGACCTGGCGGGCGATCTCCTGCCAGAAGCGGTCCTCGTCCGAGAGGCCCCCGGTATCGACGAGGAGGAAGCTGCGTGCGCGCCAGGTGCACGGAGCGTAGATGCGGTCGCGCGTGACGCCCGCGGTCTCCTCGACGAGGGCCACCTGGCGCTGCGCGAGTCGGTTCATCAGAGAGGACTTGCCCACGTTGGGCCGGCCGACGATCGCGACGACCGGCAGATCCTGCTCGTTTACCATGCTGACGTGCATTCGCCCTCGATTGCCACGAATCCCCCTATACCGGGATCAGGAGCCACGTTCCGTCGTGCAGGTCATGGACCGCCACACCGGTGATGCGGGCGATCCACATCGCGATATGCTCCTGCTCCTGTTGCGTCTTCACGTAGAACACCGGCGAGACTCCGCCCTGCACCTCCTGCGGTGACTTGAGGGTGACGATCGCGTAGATGCTGCCGCTTTCAGGAAGGCCGGCCATGGCTGGCTACTTCCCCCCCTCATGGTTGTGCTGCCACTCGATCAAGGCGGGAGAGTACACCGAGTGGGCCTTCGCGGTCTCGAGCAGAGGCGTGCGCCGTACGGCCTCCAGGATGCGGTCGGGATCGTTCGCCACGGGCAGGAGGCAGATGCCCGCCTTGCCGGTGCCCTCCGGCAGGTCCATGCGGCAGATCGGGATGCGCTCGCCGTAGCCGATGTCGGTCTTGGTGCCGATGATCTCGTAGAGGTTGTAGACGATCGCCTGGCGCTGGCCGAGGTCCCAGATCGCCCCGGCGCCGCGTGGCGTCGTCGGCGTCAGGACGATGCCCACGCCGTCTTTGACGTAGCGCTCGCGCGCCTTCGGCAGACCCACCTCCATCAACATCACAGGCCCCGCGTAGAGGAGCGAACCCTCCTTGAACGTCAGCGGCACGAGCTCGGCCGTGCAGACGTCGCCCAGTTCCGGCCCGCTCTTGACGAAGTAGGCGACGATGATCGCGATGATGCCGATACCGCCGCCGACAACCCATGGCCAGAAGTCGCCGAACTCGGTCTTCGCAATGCTCGACGCCAGGGCCGTGACCACGGCGACGCCCATGACGAGGTAGTTGCGCTCCTCAAACTCCTGGGCGATGCCCTGGATGTAGCTCGTGCCCCGCTGCACCAGCGTCAGCTTCTCGATCGACTCGAGCTTCGCGACTTCCACCTTGCGCAGCCCGGTGAACTGGGTGGCGGCCAGGACGAGGAAGGTGGCCGCCTGGTACTCCTTGGCGACCAGCGCCGGGAAGAACGCGCCGCCGATCACGGCGGCGAAGAACGCGACCGTGACCTGCCCCACGGTGCCCGCGGGATAGCCCGGATAGTGGCGATAGTCCTTGCGCAGCAGGATCAGGCGGACGAGGACGCCGAAGCCGATGCCGAGTCCGATCGATATCCAGTCGATGGGCGGTCCCTGACTGCTCATCGCGCAAGCCTCCCGCGCAGGGCCCAGGCCTTGTCGATCAGCAGCGAGAGGACCGCCGCAGCGACGGCGGCCGTGGCCGCCACCTGGAACAACTGCTCAGTATTCGGTGCGAAGGTCGCCGGCCCGTCGAAGGAGTGACCGAGCGTCAGGTGCCCGATCAGCCCACCGACCAGGGCCGTGGCGGGTGCCGTGAGACCCGGGGACGTGGCTGCCGCCAGAAGGCCGATGCCAAAGCCGGCCGTCGCCACGGGATCGAATCCCGAAGCCACGGCCGCCGGCCAGGACAGGACCATCACGGCCGCCGTGGCGAGAGACGCCGCGACGGTGAGACTCGAGAGCTTTTGCCAAGCCACGGCGACGGTCGTGAGGACGAGGGCCCCCAGGGCCGCCCAGGTCAGGGCGGGCCAGAAGTCCGCGAGCAGGTGCAGTCCGAGCGTCACCCCGAGCAGGCCGGAGAGCACCCTGCGGCCGAGGGACGGCTCGCGGCCGAAGCCGCCAAGGAGGAGCAAGGCCGCTGCCCAAAGGAGCCACGATCCGATCGGCAAGGACATCACCCGAAGGACAATCTCCCCCCCGCGGCCGTGGTGCATGCAGGGGGCCTCGCCGGCGCGCAACAAAAAGGCGGCGGACCGAAGTCCGCCGCCGAGAGCGATCCGCTAGTCGAGCAGGCCCTTGAAGTCGTCGCCCACGATGTCGCCGATCGTCGCACCGCCGCCATCGCTCGTCTCGGTCTCGGCGTACGGGTCGCGCTTCTGCGACTGGTAGCCGCCCGCGTCGCGCAGGCTCAGGGAGACGCGGCGCTCGACCGGGTCGACGCGCAGCACCTTGACCTCGACGTCCTCGCCGACGGAGACCACTTCGCCCGGGCGGGTGACGTGGTGATCCGCAAGCTGGCTGATGTGCACGAGGCCGTCGACACCCGGCTCAAGTTCGACGAACGCGCCGAAGGTGGCCAGACGCACCACCTTGCCGCGCACGATCGCTCCGACCGGGTAGCGCTGCTCCACCGTGTCCCACGGGTTCTCGAGCACCTGCTTGTAGCCGAGCGAGATGCGGCCGCGCTCGCGGTCGAGGCGCAGCACCTTGACGTCGATCTCCTGACCCTCGTGCAGCACCTCGGACGGGTGCTGGATGCGGCCCCACGACATCTCGGAGACGTGCAGCAGGCCGTCGACGCCCCCGAGGTCGATGAACGCGCCGAAGTCCGTGAGGCTCTTCACGCTGCCCTCGATGACCTGGCCCTCGGAGAGCCCGGACCAGGTGTCGTTGCGGGCGCGCTGGCGCTCCTCCTCGAGCACGACGCGG
>JAJZIE010000157.1 GCA_021810725.1 Bacillota bacterium
CGACTGCGCAGCGTGCAGCAATGTGAGGCGCACCGTCTCGGATCAGCGTGGGAAGGTTGTTCCAGTCCCTGGTCCGCAGCACCTCGTCCGCCCAGGTCTGCTCGTCGGGTGCCGGGCCGGCCAGCTTCACCAGTGCAGGCGCCATTGCACGGGCCTGGTTCCTGTCAGCCGGCATGTTCGCGCGCTGGGGAAGGCCAAGCACTTCGCGGGCAGCCCAATCCCCTCCTAGGGCGGGAGGGCAGAGCGCATGGATGCGATCCAGTTGGTCAGCCAGGATCGGACCCGGGTTCAAGCCGAGCCGCTCATAGTAGGTCTTGGCGGATCGGGCCGCCTCACGCCATGCGGTCAGCGGCACCAGCACCCAAGTGAACGGGAGCTCGTCTTCAAGCGCCGCGAGATGGGTCAGGCGCCGCTCGTCAGCACGCAGAAGCCAGTGAACGAGCAGCTCGGGGACCTCGCTCGCGCGGGACAGGCCGTCGAAGCACGCCACGGAAACATCGGTCGCCGCATCAAGTGTCGCATCCAGGAAATCCCAGAGAGGGGCCGCCTCGTCTGCATAGGGGGCCGCGGCCAGCGCAACGAGCGCGTCGTGGAATGCGGCGTCCCGCTCGTGCTGCTCGGGTATCATGGCTGCGCACGCCAGGATATTGTTTCCCGCGCTCCTCGCGCTTCCAGACCAGACGCGCGGCCGGACGCGGCCGGATAGTGCATCCGCGCCGATCAGCAACCACGGACCCGGCCACTCATCGCCGGGTAACAGCCAGCGGCTCTCGTCGTATCGCGCCAGTTGTCTCGGCGGGTCTTCGGGCTGCGCGAGCCTGCGGGCTGCCAAGGCGGCGCCTGGCTGCGGCATGACCGTTCTCCCGGCTCGATCTCGGAGCGAGACGGCGGGCGGCCCGTCAGCGAGAGCGAGATCGCAGTCGAAAGCCGCCAGCTTGATGGTCGGCCCGGGCAAGCCAGAGCGGAGGACGCAAAGGGCGATCTCCCCATCGCGCGCGTCAGCCGTTGCGTGCATGCGGCGCAGGTCCGGGCGGAGTCGTCTCAGCGGGAGGTCTTCGACGAAGCCAACGACCCGACCCAGCACGACCCCGGCCAGCGCGCTGGTACGTGGGGCGGTCAGGCGCACTTGTAGCTTGGGCGCGTCGTCGTCCGCTCCTCCACGGGCGACGACCTGGTCAAGATCAGCAAACGTGACAGTCGCGTGCGCGCCGAACGATTTTCCCGCTGGATCGATGAAGCCGCCATCCGGCATCGGTACGCGAACACGATGGCGTAGTTCCAAGCCGTCCGGATGGCGGGTCGTCACTTCGACCACGGCGGGTGGGGGGCCATCGAAGGAGAGATGGAACAAAAATCTCGCTGGGGATGTTTCCGGGCTCACGCCGGGGATGGCGGCTGCAATCGCGCCAAGACCATTTAGCTCCACCGCATACCGGTTCGGTGCGGCGACCCGACGGCATTGGAGTGCGGCGCCATCGGGCAAGACGATGATCCGGCGCTGGTCCACGACCTCGCCGTCCTTGACCAGGGCAAGATCACAGCCCCCGGTGGGAAGAGTCGACTTGAGCTCGCTCCACGCCTCGCCACGCCGCCGCCAGAGCAGGCGCCCGCCTCCGCGCAGCGCGGGGACCTCAGGGGGGCCGACGGAAACAAGCGGAGCAACGACCTCCCAGCCGGGGCGATGTAGCTCGACATGGATGGACTGCGGTGGGGTCCGTGTCCCGTCGGTCCGCAGCCGCAACGCCGCCGCCTCGCCGTCCACCCGCCAGCGCACGTCCCCGGTTACTTCGTAGAGGTGCCGTTCCGTGCCGACAATCTCCCCGCGTGGCTCTACGCTGCCGCTGCGGATATCGAACTGACCTTGCTCGGACTTGACCGCTATGAACAGTGGGACGTCGCTGGTAGCGCGACTGCCGCTGCCCACGAAGCGCAGCTGCCCGGAGGTCTCCTCATCAGCCTGGAAGACCCATGGCACGTCATCGAGAGCGTCACCCCCTGGAAGAAGACACCGTTCGACCTCGTTTCCCTCCACGAGAAATCCGGCGACAACCTCCCGCTCAAACGGCCACGCCAATGTGGGCACGGGCAGCCCACGGACGGCCCAGCCGGCCCCGTCGGAGTCGGCAACCGCAATTTCGGTTCCGTCTACCGCCATGCGTACGCGCACCGGCTGACGGTCGCCGGACCACGAGAACGGCGGCCTCATTGCCATGAGGCGAGGCAATAATCCGCGATCGGGTGGAGCAAGCCGCTGTGTCCACAGACCGTCCCGATTGCGACGCAGCACCCGGTGGCACAGAGCCGGCAGCTCCCGAAGCGGCGCCGTCGTCGCCCGCGCTTGCGTGAGCAAGGCCGTGACCAGGCGGCCCGCGGCATCGTCCGACATGTCGAGCGGGAGTGCCGCGCGCCACTCCGGATACTTCATATCCAGAGCCGCCGGTCCTTCGCGCATCGCGATGCGGAAAGGCTCCAGCGCATGCAGCAACTCGGCTGCAAGTGCGATCGTCTCCGGCTGGCGCCACGCTGCGGGAAGCCGGTGCCGATGGGCCTCGGCCAGCGCCGCAATAGCCTCGGCGGTCGTCGCGCCGTATCGATCGGCATCGCGCAGCAGCCGGCGCAGAAAATCCTGAAACTCCGTCCGCGTTAGCAGCGCATCGGGGATACCCGCTTCGAGCACCAGGGAATGTAGAAACCGTCGGTCCCCGTCTGCCCCGGCCCGCAACGGGCGGGACCAAAACCGAAGGCCTTTCTCGGTCAGCGCTTTCATTTTCTCCTGATGCATCGGACGAAGGCGGACAGGCAGCCCTTGCTCGACGGTGTCCCACTTCCAGGGTTGGCCAGCCGCGCGCACGCGCAGTGCCTGAACAGCCAAAAGGCAGAACAGCCCGGCAAGGCTTCCCGGAGGATCCGGCAGATGCGCCAAGTGGGTCGCGAGTAGCGTCGCAAGTTCGCCGCGACGCTCAGAGTTCAAACGGAATCGCCCCAGCGCCCCTGTTGCCCGGGGCTGGTTCGGCCGGTGCGCCGCCGGCAGGTGTTTTGCGATCCATCCTTGCGCCGCGAGGCTCGCAGTCTGGAATGGGCTATGCTGTGGAACCGAAGGCGCGTTCATCTCTGGATGACCGGCACGCCTGGCGTCGGAAGACACCCGAATCTCGGCGCGATCCCCTTGGATCGTTGCGAGTCTGCCCGCAGGTTCTGGCTCATTGGCCCGTCCTCCGATATGGTCCCGCTGCTGCGGCGGCTCAGTCTCTCTCCAAGTCGTCCAGAAACTCCGAAACCGGCTGCACTCCGGTTACAAGCAACCGGTCCCGCGCGCGTGTGCAGGCGACGTAGAACAGCTGGCGCTCGGTCTCGTAAATCTCGTCAAGATCAGCTTCGTCGGTCGCACCATCGATCCGCTGCTGCAGCGGCAGTACCTGATCGTCGCAGGCGAGAACCAGGACCGCCTTGAATTCCAGCCCCTTCGCCAGATGCAACGTGCCGATCAGCACGCGGCCCTCCTTGCCGGCACCGGGGTCGGTGCCCTCGACCGGAACCAGCCCGGCCCCTTCCACGGCCCGCCGCGCCCGGTCGAGTTGGGCGCGCGAGCGAACGAAGGCGCCGATCTCCTCGGCGCCGATCCCGTCAGCGCGGGCCGCGGCGATGAACGCGACGGCCGCCGCCGTCTCCGCGGCCTGATCAGCGGCTCGCACGATCTCCGGCGCGGGGCCGTCGAAGACGGAAATGGTTCCACGCCGTGCCTCCTCGCGCCCATCCATGTCGCGGATCACGCCGGGCAGCAGGCGGTCCGCCGCCTCCCGGATCTGGTGGGAGGTCCGGTAGTTCACCTTCAGCGTTGTCGATCGTCCGCGCACATCGACCCCGAGCGCCTTCCAGGAGAACGGCGGCTGGAAGATGCGTTGGCCGAGATCGCCGGCGAAGAACAGCGCGTCGGCCCCATCCGGCGCGAGCGCGCAGAGCATGCGCAGTTCCGGCACGCCGAGGTCCTGCGCCTCATCGACCACAATCTGCGTGAACGGCTTGCGGGCACGCCCGCTGTAGGCCGCCGTCACGGCACCGAACACCAGCGGCCAAGTCATCAGCCCTTGCTCGTGCAGCGCCGCGCGCGCAGCGGCGAAAACCGGCCACAGGCGCTCCCGCTGGCGGGCGCCGAGCCGGCTCTTGCGGCCACTCCGCGGCGTGCCGGTATAGGCCTCGAGGCTTTCCACCTGCCAGGCATCGACGACCTGGGTGAACTCACCGAGCAGGAACCGGTCGGAAAACGTGCTGACCCCCTGCGCCTGAGCAGCGGCGACCAGCGCCGCGCGCACCTGGTCGCTCGGCGCCACGCGGGGCCGGCGGCCGAAGGCAAGCTGGTAGAGCTCATCGGCCAGCCGTTCCCAGGACGCGACCGTGATCCGCGCCCGCACCTCGGCTTCCCCCGCCGTCAGCACCGCGAGCTTGCGCGACAGCGCGTCGGCCAGCGGTTGGGAGAAGGTGGTCAGCAACACCTTGGCGCCGGAATCCGCGCGGGAGAGACGGGCGGCGCGGTGCAGGGCGACCACGGTCTTGACGGTGCCCGCGGATCCGGCCACGCGCGCCGGGCCGTTGAAGGCGCGCTCCACCACGCCGCGCTGGGACGGGTGGAGGAAGACCGCCCATTTCTCCCAGGGTGCGTCCAACGCGGCTTGCAACTCGGCTTGGCTTTCGACGGTGCGGAAGCGGCGCTGCGCGTCCGGATGGGCGAACGGGTCGAGCGTCGTTGCCACAGGCTCCGGTTTCGGCAGGCGGCCGGTAGCGGCGTATTCCAGCAGCGCCTCCGCCGCCTCGGCCGGCAGGTGCGGCGCGAGGTCGAAGAAGCGGCTTTCAGTCGCGGTCTGCACCGCCGCCAGCCAGTCCTCGGGCACGCCGACCGCAAGCAGGTCGTCGGCGGTGATCCGGGCGAACAAGGGCGGTTCGGGCGGCGCGGACGGTGCCGGTTCTGGAACAAGGGCGGGGATGAACAGGTCCGGCGCTGCTTGCTCGACCCGCTCGCGCACTTCCACGATCTGCACGGCGCCGGTACGGGGATGCGCCTCGATCCGTCGCCGCTCGGCCCAGGCATAGGCCTTGTCGTGGTGATCCACATAGGTGAGCAGCAGGCTGTCGGCCGTCTTGTGGACGATGATGCGCAGGTCGCGGTTGACTCGGATGGACCAGAAATGCGGGTCCTTGGATTTTTCGATGCGGTGGAACTGCAAGCCGGGCGCGGACGGATCAAGTTGCAGATCGAATGCCGACGTCTTCACCGCTTTCTGGTCCTGCGCCGGCAGGCGAGCCAGCGCGTCGGTGAAGCTGTCGGCGATACGGAAGTCCATCGTCAGTTGACCTGATCCGCATTCAGAAGCTCCGCGGCGCGCCGGACGATGCGCAAGATCAGTCCACTTTCGAACGCCCCAAGCAAGGCGCCTTCGACAAATCTGTCCTGGCGAATGCAAACCGTCAGCAATTTGGCTAGTTGATCGGAAGTCGCCCGACTCAGGGCGCGCTCGTTATCCCGAAGCCGGGACGCCTCCTTCGTTTGCGCCCATTTGGGCCAGTCGAAATTAGTGAGAACCCAACCGTTCTGATAAGCCATTTCGACGAAGGCAGTCACCACCTCGCTGTGGTCTGTGTAAGGCAAGACAAAGACGCCGTCTGGACCTGGTTCAGGGCTAATCCAGGAGCCAGCATTAAAGTCCGGATTCTCCAAATCAGGTAAGAACCGAACAAGGGCACGAAGCTTTTCCACTTGTTATACCCCGTACACCTTCATCACCTCATCCCCGAAGTGATTGATCACCTTCACCGCGATCCGCCCCGAAGGCGGGCGCGGGAATGGGCGGCTGACTTCGCGATACAGGCTGGCCCAGGCGGCCTCGTCGATCTCCGCCTTGAGTGACGTCTTCTGCGCCTTGTAGGCATCGTT
>JAJZIE010000158.1 GCA_021810725.1 Bacillota bacterium
CTGCGTCGTAGTAGGTCCACCTGTGCCGCAGGGTGCGCTGAATCTCGTAGCGATCGAGCGCGTTCTGGAGCAGCCGCCGGCAGGGCGGTGTCGGCAAGAGCCGCTTTGGGGGCAACGGGGACAGGGCGTCGTTGACGATGCCCTGGGTGGCCTATGCCTCGTCGTTCTTCGGCAGGTGGTGGACCCGACTCAATGAGGTGGTTGGCGATCTTGCCGGCCTTCCCCGCGAGGGCGGGCGTTACGCACGCCCCCGCGGCTCCGTATAGCAGGACCTTGGGCCCGTCGATGGTAATCGTTTAGAACTGCCTCACACCACGAGCCAGCCCGCTCTCCTCCATTCGGCGCGCTGTCAAGTTCGTTTCCGCGACCTAACCCGCCGACTGCAAGGTGGCAGCGCCTTCGCATCACCGACCTTGAGCAGCACCACATTGCCCACCTGCGGCTGCAATTGGGCCTCGAGCACCCCCGCAACCGCCTGAGGGGAAGCAGGACCCCGAAAACCAGACTGGACTTTGAACGGCGCCTAGAACGAAACCCGCTCACAGAGCGGGTTTCGGCGATTAGACGAGAGTCGTTGGCACTACATCTTCCTGTTCTTGGTTGATCTTCGGGTCACTGCCCGGCCCAGCCAGCACTTTGGCCGGCGGCCTTAGCCCAACGGCGGCAAAGGCTTCGTAGGCGCGCCCCTCGATCGGCGTCCGCACCTGGTAGATGCGGTCTCCTGCTCCCAAGGTGGCGACCGCCAAGCGATCGAGATCCCGCATGATCTCGTGGTAGTCGCCCTCGGCGACTACGGCGCCCTTCTTGCCGGCCAGCGCCTGGCGCAGAGCCATCTCAAGCGCGTAGGCGAGGAAGCAGACCATCACGTGGCCGCGGATGCGCTTGTCGGTGAAGTGCCGGATCGGCCGGAGTTCGAGCGGTCCCTTGAGATCCCGGAAGGCGCGCTCCACCTGGTAGAGCTGGCGGTAGGCAAGGACAATGTCCTGGTGACTGAGCTCTGCATTGGAACGCAGGACGTACTTGCCGTCGTAGCGCTCGCTGCGGTTGATCTTGGTCTCGTCGATCGCGATCGCCTTGCCCTGGACCCGGAGATAACTGCGATAGGACGAGTTGCGCAGGAGATCCGAGCCGGAGGGGTTCTTCTTCAGCTGCTCGCGCAGCCGCGCTACCAGCTCCCGACGCCGCTCCCGATCATGTTTCTCCTCCTCGGGGTTGTGGCAAACGATGTACGTCTCGCCATCCACGCCCATCGGCTTGAGCCGGATGCGCCATCCTAGGCCATGCAGCGCGGCGGGGCGAGATCTGTCTGGAGAAGGTGACGGACCGTATGGCATCCCTGCCCGTGGACCTGCTCCGCAGCGAACTCATGCTCACCACGAATTGGCCCATACTGGATTCCACCTTAGACCAGATCGTAGACACCATCTTTCTTCCATTTGTCGGCGCCTGTGCCTCAGATCGCCCGGTAGATCGACTCGGTGGCTGATTCCCTAACGGGACGCAGCATGGCCAAAATTGCAACAGCCCGCCCGAGCGTCTGTGTTCATGTAGTACGCAGCCTGACCACTGCTCCCCTGCGCCGGGTGGATAGCGGAAGACCCCTCGGACCGCGCAGGCAGAATCTCTGCAGGTCGCCATCGCTAAGGTTCCGATGACGTAGGCCTCGGCGTGCACCGGCTGACCCACATACCAGAATGGCAGCAACCCCGGACGAGAACTGCCCTCGGCTTGTAGCCGAGGGCAACACTGCAACCCACTATCTCACGCGGTTTTCAGTTGGTGCCGGGGGCGGGGCTCGAACCCGCATGGTGTTGCCACCGGAGGATTTTAAGTCCCCTGCGTCTGCCATTTCGCCACCCCGGCACAGTTCGGATTATAGCATCCGCGCACTGGGCGAAATCGCCTCTACACCTTCTCGCGCAGGAACTCGAGCGTCCGCTCCCAGACGAAGCGCCGCTGCTCGAAGCCGCGCACCATGTGGCGCGATTCCGGGAGGGTGGCGATCTCGAACGGCTTGCGCAGTTCGACGAGGCGCGCGAGCAGTTGCGCCGTGTGCCGGAAGTGCACGTTCTCGTCCACCATGCCGTGCACGATGAGAAGATCGCCCTTCAGCCCGTCGAGATGCTCGAGGATGCTCGCCTCCTCGTATCCCTCGTGGTTGTCCGCGTCGGTGCCCATGTAGCGCTCGGTGTAGGCGGTGTCGTACCATCGGAAATCGGTTACGGGCGCGCCGGCGACGCCCGCCTTGAACACGTCCGGTGCCTTCGTCAGGGCGGTGAGCGTCATGTAACCGCCGTAGCTCCAGCCGAAGATGCCGACGCGCCTTGGATCGGCCAGGCCCTGGTCGACGAGGGCCTTCACCCCGATGACCTGATCCTCCAGTTCCACGGTGCCGAAGGAGCGGTTGAGCGGCGCCTCGAACGCGAGGCCCCTGCCAGAGCTGCCGCGGCCATCGAGCTTCAGGACGAGGTAGCCCCGCTGGGCGAGGTACTGGACGCGCAGATCCGTCGTCATGTCCCAGCTCTTCACGACCATCTGCGCGTGCGCACCGCCGTAGACCGAGACGACCAGCGGCATGGGACCCTCCACGCCCTCGGGACGGTAGAGGGCTCCGTGCAGCACGAGACCGTCCGGGCGCGTAACGTCGATGAACTCGGGCGGGCGAAGGCCTAGGGACTCGGCGTCGAGGCCTGGGAAATCGTGGATGGAGATGTCGGTGTCGCCTGCCGTATCGTGCAGGCTGGTGCGCACCGGGTGCTGCGGCGTCGTCACCTGCAAGACGTAGCGACGGTGGTCCGGCGAGAAGACGGCGTGGTTGACGCCCTCCTCCGTGGTCAGCCGGGTCAGGTCTCGCCCGTCCAGTCCTCCCTCGTAGACGTGGCGCACGGTGGGGTCCTCGGCGCTGCCCATGCAGCGGAAGACGCCGGTCGTCGGGTCGAAGTCCAGAAGCTCGTACATGAGATAACCCTCGGGCGTCACGGCCCTGGCCTCGCCCCGCGCCGACTGCAAGTACAGGCGCTGATAGCCGTCCCGTTCGCTGCGGAAGAGGATCGACCCGTCCTCCAGGAAGCGCGTCGCGTCGTTGACGTTGAACCAGGGCAGGCTCTCCTCCTGCCAGACGACATCACCGACGCGGTCCCCCTCGCGGTACAGCCGCCAGTGCGCGTGCTGCTGCTCGCGGTCGCACCAAAGGACCATCAGGCCCCGCCCTGTCCACGTGACGCGCAGGATGTACTCGCCATGGCCCTCGAGCCAGGCGATCTCGCCGCCCGCCGTGGGTATGACGCCCAGGGCGACCTTTGCGTTCTCCTGGCCGACAAACGCGTAATGGTGCTGTTCGAGCCACGGCTCGCCCGACCCCTGGTGCACGATCGTGTAGAGCGGGATATGCCGCTCGTCCACGCGGCAGAACGCGATCAGCTCTCCCCCGGGCGAAACCCAGAAACCCTCGTCGCGATCGAGCTCCTCCTGGGCCGCGTATTCCGCGAGGCCGAAGCTGAGCCCTGGCTCCGCCTCCTGCGTCAGCTGGGTGACGGTGCCGCTGCCGAGGTCGAGCACCTTGAGGTCGCCCTCCTCGACGTAGGCCACCTTCCTGCCGTCGGGGAACAGCCTGGGGGCTTCCGCGTGGGCGAGCGCGGGGAAGGCTGACAGTGTGCCCCGCACCGGCCCGGCGAGCATCTCGTCGCCGCGGCGTACGAGCAGGGTGTCCTGCGCCACGTCGAAGAAGGTGACGCCCACATAGGCCTGCCGCATGCGTTCGCGGCGCAGTTGCTCGGCGAGCGACGTGGGCTGCGAGAGGCCCTGGGCGGCCACCACGACGCGGCCCTCGCGCCTGTCGATCTCGTAGAGCCAGAGATCCTGGGCCAATTCACCTTGGCGCGGCTGCACATAGAGAACCCCGCTCCCGTCCGGCAGGAAGCGGAGCGAGCCGGGATTGCCCCAACCAGGGGGCGGCAGTTGCGCTATGTCGTCGAGCGTCACCGGGTCAAAGCGCCTTTGCACGGGGCGGTATGCCTCCTTTTTGCTTACAGGAGGCACTTCGCCGGTGCAGGATGGATCCCTGTCCTCTGACCGGCGGGAGGACCGTTCGGTCCGGCGTTCCGGTCCTGCGGAAAGAAGCCGCCGGTCCGGAAGGCGGCCTCTCAGGCCGGGTCCAATTCCGCCAGGATGAGACTCTCTTCGGCGAGCACCGCGGGGCTGCGCCGCAGCGCGAGCCTCGCCTCCTCGAGCCGCGCCCGGCGCGTCGGGGCCGTCACGAGCGAAATCGTGGCCGACCCGCCGAGGTGCATCGGCTGGCGCACCGAGCGCAGGGCGACCCCCGCCGCCGCGAAGGCCTGGGCCACCCGAGCGAGCGCATCGGGCTCGTCGCGCAGCCGCAGCCGCAGGTAGTACGAGTGGGCGTGCTGGCCGAGCGGCACGAGCGGGGCGGGCTCGCGCGGCAGGGCCACGCTGCGGCCGCCCACGCGGCGCGAGCGCGCGGCGTCGATGATGTCGCCGATCACCGCCGAGCTGGTGGCGGGGCCTCCGGCGCCTGGTCCCTGGAAGATCAGTTCGCCGATCGGCTCGCCTCGCACATAGATCGCGTTCTGCGCCCCCTGGACGTCCGCGAGCGGGTGACCGAGCGGGATCAGCGTCGGGGAGACGCCCAGCGTCAGCCCGTCCGGCGTAGCCTCGGCCCGGGCGATCAGCTTGATCACGCCGCCCAGGCTCCTAGCCTCGGCGACATCGAGCTCGCTCAGGCCGCGGATGCCCTCCTTCGCCACGGCGTCAACGTCGACCCAGCCGCCGAAGGCGAGCGATGCCAGGATCGCGATCTTGCGCACCGCGTCCAGGGCGTCGAGATCGTCGCTCGGCTCCGCCTCCGCGTAGCCGAGCCGCGTCGCCTCCGCGAGCGCCTCCTCGAGGCTCCCGCCCTGCTGCTGCATGCGGCAAAGAATGTAGTTCGTGGTGCCGTTGACGATGCCGTAGATCGCCTTGAGCCGGTTGCCCGCCAGGGACTCCTGGAGGGAACGGATGATCGGGATGCCTCCGGCGACCGCCGCCTCGAACAGGAGGTCCGCACCCGGCTGCGCCTGCAGCGACAGGAGTGGGCCGGACCTCGCCACGACCTCCTTGTTCGCGGTGACGACGGACTTGCCGGCCCTGAGGGCCGCCTCGATCAGGCTCCTCGCCGGCTCGTAGCCTCCCATCAGCTCGACGACGATCTCGATGTCCGGGTCTCCAAGAATGTCCTCCGCGGCGAACGTGATGCGGCTCTGCATGCCGGCCGGGCGCTGCTTGCGCTGGTCTTGCACCAGGATGCGCGACACCTCGATGTCTTCGCCGAGCCTGGAGCGGAACAGTTCGCGCTCGCCGTCGAGCGCCTCCACGACATGCCGCCCCACCGTTCCCAGGCCAAGCACCGCTATGCGCATCTCAGACCTCCGCTTCCGTTCTCGCGGATATTGTAGCGGATCGCTCCGGGGCCAGGTAGCCAAGCCACCGGCGGAACGGAATGCTAGGATGGCATGGGAGGTGTTGGCCTCTTGGCACGACTCATACGGGAAGCGGAAGTGGATGCTCTCCTGACCATGGACGAGGCGATCGCGGCCGTCCGCGAACTGGCGATGGTCCAGGGCGAGGTGGGCCTGCAGGAGGAACCGCGCAGGCGCCTGCGCACTTCGGGAGCGATCCTCTCGGACCTCTTCGCGGGGCATCCTGCGCTCGGCCTCATCGGCGGCAAGGTCTACGTGGTGGCGAAGGAAGGCGGCGTGCGCTTTCTGGTGCAGGTCTTCTCGGAGCGGAACGGCAGTCTGCTCGGCCTGATCGAAGGCAATCGCCTGGGCCAGCTCAGGACAGGCGCGGCCTCGGCCGTCGCCACGGACGCGCTCGCCAATCCGGACGCAAGCCGCTTCGGCATGGTAGGCGCCGGTTATCAGG
>JAJZIE010000159.1 GCA_021810725.1 Bacillota bacterium
GCCTCGCGGTGTGCAGTATGTCTGCCAGCGGGCGTCGCGTCGTGCCCGCCTGGGCGGGCATGTGTCCGCGCAGGCCCTGCGGGCCACGGCGCGCCGTCTGATGCGCCGGGCCGGGGCCAGTCCCAGCACGCTGCGCGCTCTGCTCGGAGTGGAGAGCGCGGTCTAGGCGTGAGGCGCGTGCCTCTTGGACTCAGCCTTCTCGCGGCAGGCGGATCGTCGCGGTGGTGCCGGCGCCGGGCGCCGAGCGCAGCACGAGCTCGGCGTCGAGCGACTCCGCGAGCGCCTTGGCGATCGGCAGCCCGAGCCCCGTGCCGCGCTTGCCCTTGCCCTGGCGGCCGCGAAAGAAGCGCTCCGTGACGAAGGGAAGCTCGTCCTTGTCGATGCCGGGCCCGGAATCCCGGACGTAGACCTCGACACCTTCCGGCAGCAGCGAGGCGCCAAGGGTGACGCGACCGCCCGGCGGCGTGTAGTGGAGGGCGTTCTCCAGAATGGCCCAGTAGGCGCGCGTCAGGATCTGCGCGTCCACCTCGACCGTCTGCGCCGATGGCGCCAGTACGCGCACGTCGAGCTCGGGAGCGAGCGCCTGCGCGTCCTCGCGTAGTCCCTCGAGCCACGGGCCGAGTTCGAGCGGTTGCGGTTCCGGCCGCCGCGTGCGTGCGGACTCGAGCGTCAGGAGGTCGTTGGTCAAGGTGGTCATGCCAGTCAGCGCCTGCTGCATCGCGCTCAAGGATTCCTGGGTTTCCGCCGGGCTCAGGGTGCCCTCCGCGAGCAGCGCCGCATTGCCCTGCACGATCTGCAGAGGCGTGCGCAGCTGGTGCGCCGCCTCCGCGAGCACCATGCGATCTCGTTGTCGCTGCTGGTCAAGGTCGGAAATGAGGTCGTTCAAGACCCGGCCGAGACGGCCGATCTCGTCCTGGGGGTCCGAAAGTTCCGGCAGGCGCGCCTCCGCGGGAGCCCGCCTGAGATCCATGGCGGCCTGCGTCAATGCCTGCACCGGCCTGAGCATGCGCCGCGCGGCGACATAGCCGAAGGCGCCGCCGCCGATGGCCGCCGCGAGTCCGATCGTCGCCACGCCGAGGATGAGGTCCTCGATCAGCGTCAACGCCGGAGCCAGGGGATAGTCGAGGACCACGGCGAGATTCTGGTGCGCGACCTGGACGCGGACATAGGGGAACGGCCCGCCCAGCGATGTGCCGCTGCGCGAACCGGTCGGCACGCTGGAGCCGGTGTTCGGCGACTGCAGGACGACCTGCCCGTTGCGGTAGATCCAGACCTGGGGATCGGTGCGCAGGCGATCGTCGAAGACCGTCTTCTGCGTCGTTCCGGTCGGTCCGCCGGGCCCGAGCGTGTCGAGCACGAACTGCGCCGTGCTGTTTGCGGTGGAGATCACGCTCGTGTACTGGTGGACGGCGGTGAAGATCGAGACCAGCAGCGTCGCGCCGATCACCATGCCTGCGGTGGCCAGGCCGGCCTGGGTCGCGAGACGTCGACTCAGGCTGCCCAGCCGCTGCTCGCGGTAGGAGGTTGCGGGCGCGACCTCGGTGCTCACTCGACCTGGGCTTCGGACAGGCCCTGACCGTCCTGGGAACGCAGCCTGTAGCCCACGCCGCGCACCGTCTCGATCAGCTTAGGCGCACCCACGGCGGTCAGCTTCTGCCGCAGGTAGCCGATGTAGACGTCCACAATGTTGCTCTGCCCGCCGTAGTGGAAGCCCCACACGCGTTCAAGCAGCATGTCGCGCGTGAGAACGGTCTCCTGGTTCAGCGCAAGGCAGCGCAGCAGCTCGAACTCGCGTCGGGTCAGGTTGAGCGGCTGTCCCTGGAAGCTGACCTCCCAACGCAAGGTGTCGACGTGGAGGTCGCCGACGTCCAGGACCGCCTGGGTGCGCTCGTGCTCGCCCTGATGGTTCGTGCGGCGCAAGAGGGCGCGCAGCCTGGCGACCAGTTCCGCCGGCGCGAACGGTTTGACGAGGTAGTCGTCGGCACCGGCGTCCAGTCCCTCCACCCGCTCGGGCAGGCTGCCGCGCGCGGTGAGCATCAGGATCGGGATATCCGACAGGGCTCTGAGTGCCCTGCATACTTCAAGCCCATCGATATCGGGCAAGGTGAGGTCGAGGATGACGGCGTCGTACGAGCCCTGCGCCGCCTCGGCGAGACCGTCGCGGCCGGTGTCCTTCTGGTCGACCGCGAAGCCCGCGTGGCGCAGTTCGATGCCGACGAGGCGCGATACGGCCGGGTCGTCCTCGATCAGGAGCAGATGCGGCTCTGCCTGCGTCATGTGTTCGTCACTCCCGTAGGTCGGCGAGCAAAGGCTGCCCGCAGTACGGTTCGCGGTGGAGAGGCGCACTCCCTGCGTCGGCGCGGCAGGCGTTCTCGGCAACGAAGGGGAATACCACCAGCATGACATCGAACGACTGGACCCGCATGCGACGCGGGCGCTGGACAACCGTCGGCCTCATCCTCGTCGCCGCCGTCGTGCTGCTCGTCCTCCGTCTGAACCAGCACCAGTCCATCTCCAGGGCATGGAGCCTCTATTCGGTCGGCTACGTCCTCAAATCGAACGAGACGCTGGAACTCACGCAGACCGCGTCGTGGCTGCGCCTGCCGAAGAACGTCGCCGGGCTCGCCTACGGCGGCGCGGTGGTGCACCCGGAAGGCGCGCGCGGGATTGCCTTCGTCGAGATGCTCTACGGCCGCATGCCGCACGACTTCGTCGACGTGTCGGAGTCCCAGCAGCCACTCTCGCTCGGCACCCCGGGCAGGAAGACAAGCATCGGCGGCGTCGGCGTCGCGACCGGCACCGCCACGCTGCGCGGCGTGCGGCGCGGCTTCGCCCTCTTCCGGCATGGCGGGCTCTACTATCTCGTCGTCACGCCCGAGGCATCGCCAAGGCTGCAAGCCGCCGTCGAGCAGCTCGGGCGCTGATCCGCGACCGATCCGCCTGGCCGCCCAGGCGGCTTCGCCCGGAACTGGGCTCCAACGGCCGTTGGCGGGGATTGCCTGCGTCGCATACACTCCCGTCGGATCGTGCCACGCGTCCGCCGGGAGTGACGTACTTTGCGGTTCAAGGCTTGGCTCGCGGCCGTGCTGCTCATCGCGGCGACGCTTGCGGCGCTGCCGGAGTTCCAACAGGGACCTGCCCTGATTCCACTGCCGCAGGCGAAGCGTGATGTGCTCAGCACAGCCGAGCAGGTGACCGTGACGCACCCGGCGTTCACCGGCAGTCTCGGCAACGTCGCGCGGCGCGGGGCCTATCTTGCCTACGCGCGTCACCTGGCCGACGGTCTGAGGGCTCCCGTGACCTACACAGCCCTCCTGGAAGCCGAGGACCTCCTGCTGCAGCGCCTGCACGACCCGCACTCCGCGCTGACGGAGCTTTGGCTGCCGGACACGAACCCGGACCTGCTGCCGGTGGGGTTCTACTGGGCCGCGGACGGCCTCGTCGCGTACCGCGTGGAGGGCAGCCCGGCCGCGCTCCAGACGGGGGACCGGGTCATCTCCATCGGCGGTCTCGATGACCAGCGCCTCCTTCGACGCATGCGCCGCTACTTTTCCGGCAATCTGCCTTGGCTGAAGACGCTCGCGGGCGAGGAACTGCCGCTTGGCAACACCCTGCGCTGGTTCGGTGTCGTGCAGGACGATGCGGTGCGTCTCGAACTCGAACGGCCCTCCGGGAGGCGTTACACGCTCGCCGTGCCCCTCGTGCCGCAGAGCCTCGCAGCGGACGACGCCTACACCGAGGGACGCGCCGCGTTCGCCGCGCGCTATCTCGCTCCCCAGGGCATGGCGGAGCCGCAGGGCGGGCGTCCCTACGCGTGGCGCCTGACGCCGGACTACGGCATCTTCTGGCTCACCTCGAGCCTCGACACCTCCGGCTACAGGAAGGCGGTCGATCGTTTCTTCAAGGCGGTGCGATCGGCAGGCGTCTACTACGTGGTGATCGACCTCGCGGAAAACCCGGGCGGTTACGCGACCGTCGCGAATCCGCTCTTGAGGCACCTGCCGCTGCGACCCGCGATGCTGGGCGACGTGCCTGCCGCGGTGCGGGCGCAGAACCCGGCCGAGGTTTTCCGCGGCAAGGTCTACGTCCTGATCGACGGCGGCTCGATGAGTGCCGCCGTCTACACGGCGGAGATGCTGAGCGAGTGGGGCGAGGCGGAGCTCGTCGGTCAGCCGGCGGGCATGGCGACTGGGGCCTTTGTCGGCCCGAAAACCTTCCTGACACCTGATCGGCGCGTGGCGTATCAGGTTTCCACGACGTTCTTGCCTGCGGTGGACGGCGTCCAGGCGGCGAGTCTTCAGCCGGCAGTCGCGCTGCCCGTCACGGTCCGGGACATCCAGCGGGGCGTCGACCCGGTCGCGAACTGGCTTTCCGACCTGGCGACGCCCCGCGTCAAGACCTGACGGCGCAAGTAGGCCGCCCGTGTGGCGACGTGGAGACGCGAGCCGGCGCAGCCTTGGGGTTGCGCCGGTTTGAGCTCGCTGGCCTTTGGGGAGAGGGACCTACTTGTTCTCGAGTCCGCGGCGGGCGAAGTACGCGGCGCCGATGAGCGGCGCCGGACCCCCGAGCTGAGCCGGGAGGATCGGCAGCGGAAGGTTCGCGGACCAGGCGCGCTGGCGCAGGCTCTGCAGCAGCGATGGTTGCAGGAGGTCCAGGCTCTCCGACAGCGAACCGCCGGCGATCACCGCATGCGGGTTCGCCACCTGGGCCACCACGGCGCAGGCGACGCCGAGCGCGCGTCCGGCCCGTCGGTACACCGAAAGCGCCACGGCGTCGCCGGAGCGGGCGCGGTCGGCGATCTCCTTGCCATTGAGCTGCTGCCCCGTGCGCGTCTCGTAGGCGTGCTCGATGGCGCGGCCGGCGGCGATGGCCTCGACGCAGCCGCGCCGGCCGCAGCCGCAGACCGGCCCGCGCGGCTCGACCTGGAAGTGGCCCACCTCGCCAGCGGCGCCGTCGGCGCCGAGCACGGGCTGCCCGTCGAGAATCAGGCCGCCGCCGATGCCGGTACCAAGGGTGATGTAGAAGAAGGACTGCAGGCCGCGGCCGGCTCCGGCCGCGTATTCGCCGAGGCCGCCCATCAGGGCGTCGCGCTGCGCGAAGAGCGGGAGATCCAGCGCGAGCATCGCGGCATAGTCCTGGAGCCGCTGTCCCACCCAGCCCTTGGGCAGGTTCGGAGCCTGCAACAGGGTGTCGCGCGCGATCGGGCCGGGCAAGGAGAGGCCGACCACCTTGGGGCTGGCCTTCTGATCCTTGGCCATGGCGCGCAGGCGCCGACCGACCTCCCGCAGCTGCTGCTCGGGCGGCTCCTGGCGGGTCTCCACGCGATCGCTCGCGAGGATGCGGTTCTTGTCGACAACCGCGTAGGCGATCTTCGTGCCGCCCACGTCGATGGCGAATTCCATGCGTGCGCCTGGCGAAGGCCCCTGCCCCTGGCAAGCTGGCAGGAACCGCCCTCCCCGAGCCAGGCTTCGCTCCTTTCGGCTTTTACTCTCCCGCAAGGGAGGGCGACGGGGAGGAACGCGCGATGCGAGTCAGGGTGGCCATGCCACTTCCCAGGCCTTCGCGTCCTTGAGGCCTATCCCTGCCGCTATACCTTGTCCCGCGCACGGACAAGCTACTTGCGGAGGGATGCGGCTTGGATCAGGTGACGGTGCGCTGCACGGTGGACAACTGCCACTACTGGGGGCGCGGCAACGTGTGCGACGCGCGCGAGATCCTCGTGACGAGCGAGCAGGTCGCGCGCAAATATCCCGCGAACGTGGACACGCAACAACTGTCGGCGATCCTCGAGGAGGTCGGCGAAACCCCGACCGGCTCCAGCGAGGAGACGTGCTGCAAGACCTTCCGCCCGAAGTCCTAGCGGGCGCCGGTGCGGCTCGCGGTGTGCGGCGTGGCGG